>JBCKHR010000009.1:0-40518 GCA_038905755.1 Candidatus Planktophila sp. | reverse complement strand
GGCATCATCGAAAAACTACAGCGCGAGAACTTACTTCCTGCGATCACATTTATCTTCTCGCGCATTGGTTGTGATGCGGCAGTTAAAGCGTGTTTGCAATCTGGAATCCGGCTAACTTCTCCCGAAGAAAGCTTAGAAATCAAGGCCACTGCACTTAAATACACTCAAAATTTGGACGAAGAAGATTTAGTGGTTCTTGGTTTCGAAGATTGGCTAACTGCTTTAGAGCGAGGAATCGCTGCTCATCACGCAGGTCTATTGCCTAGTTTTAAAGGAGCGGTCGAAGATTTGTTCCAGCGAGGTTTAGTAAAAGCAGTATTTGCCACAGAAACGCTCGCCCTTGGAATTAATATGCCAGCGCGGACCGTGGTCTTGGAAAAGTTAGTGAAATACAATGGTGAAGCTCATGTTCCGATCACGCCAGGGGAGTACACCCAGCTCACTGGCAGAGCAGGTCGCCGCGGAATTGATATCGAAGGAAACGCGGTTATCCAATGGTCGCCAACTGTGGACGTTACAACTGCAGCTGGTCTGGCATCAAAGCGTACTTACCCGCTCCGTTCTTCATTTGTACCTTCATATAACATGTCAATTAACTTGATTGCACGCTTTGGGCGCGAGAAGGCGCGGCGTTCACTTGAATCTTCATTTGCGCAATTTCAAGCAGACCGTGCAGTAGTTGGTCTAACTCAACAAATACGGAAAAATGAAAACGCGATCACCGAAGTTATGAAGGATGTAGCTTGTCATTTGGGGGATTTCGAAGGCTATGCGCGGATCAGATGGGAGATAAAAGAAGTGGAAATCCTTCTCAGCAAGCGCACTGAAAGAAAAACTTTCGATGGCCGAGCCCGAGCTAGGTTAGAGCGAGATCTCGTAGATTTACGTAAGAACCTGCGCAGCCACCCCTGCCATAGTTGCGACGAAAGAGAAACTCATGCACGTTTTGCTGAAAGAGCAAATCGGTTGCAACGTGAAATCGATGGCTTAACCAAGCGAGTCCAAGGCCGTACTCATGTTATTGCTAAAACGTTCGACCAAATTTGCCAAGTTCTGGGCCACCTGGAATATATAGCCGGAGAGAAACCAACTCCGCAGGGAAAAATTCTGACGAAAATATATGCAGAATCTGATCTTTTATTAACAGAGGCTATTCGATTAGGTTTACTCGATGAACTAAGCGCACCAGAACTACTTTCGGTAGTTTCTTCCATGATCTTTGAATCTCGATCCCACGAAAGCGTTGCACGTCCGAAAGTGCCACTTCCACGAGTTGCCAATAAATTGGCAGAGATAGTTTCGCTCTGGGCACGGCTAGAGAAGTTAGAGAGTGGCTTTGGAGTGAAAGCACAGAGAGAGCCTGATTTTGGTTTCGTTTGGATTTCATATCGGTGGGCCAACGGACATTCACTACAGAACGTACTGAAAGGGAGCGACCTCTCTGTTGGAGATTTCGTGCGATCAATCAAGCAATTAGTAGATCTACTCAATCAAATTGGGGGAGCAAGTGTTGAGTTGCGTCCTAAATGTAAAGAAGCAATTAAACGGATAGACCGTGGCGTGGTCGCCTATCTCATAGGTGATCTATGACGCTAATGCTCTTAGATAGCCCATCTCTCTGGTATCGCGCATATTACGGAATGCCAGATACCCTGGTGGCTCCAGATGGAACTCCGGTAAATGCGATACGCGGATATTTGGATATGACTTCGCGTTTAATAGGAAGGTACAGACCGACCCGTCTGGTGGCTTGTATAGATGGCGATTGGCGTCCAACGTGGAGGGTTGAGCTATTTCCAGGATATAAAGCAAATCGAGTAGATGGAGAAGGAGAGGAAGAGCCAGAGACGCTAACTCCGCAAATAGCGATACTTCTTGATTTATTGGATCTCTTTGGAATTGCCACAGTGGGTGTTGATGATTACGAAGCTGACGATGTCATGGCAACTTTCGCTACCCGCGAGGCAGGTCCAATTCGAATTGTTACAGGCGATCGCGACCTTTTTCAATTAGTCGATGATGGCGCCGATATCAAGGTTGTCTATTTGGCTAAAGGAATTTCGCAACATGATTTGGTCGATCGCGCATATGTGGCAGAACGATATTCAATTCCGGGGGATAGATACGCACTTTTTGCAATGTTTCGCGGAGATCCATCGGATGGACTACCGGGGGTGCGAGGTATAGGCGAAAAGGGTGCCGCCCTTATCGCTAACCATTTCCAAAGTGTGGCGGACGCACTGCAAGGCGCTCACGATGCTCATCCCGCGTTGACGCCAGCGTTGGCAAGGAAAATAATTGATGGTTCTGATTACTTAAAGATCGCTCCAACTCTCGTTAATTGCGCACGTGATGTTCCGCTCCCAGCGCTAGATATCGCAATGCCCCCAGCGCCAAAAGATTTCTCAGATATTTATCAATTTAAAGAGAGATACGGTTTAGGAACAAGTGTAGATAGATTGATTTCGGCTCTAGCATGGTAGCTATTTTTATTTTTGCTTTTAGCGGTTGGCTATTATCGGCTGCCTTTGCACCTATTGATCAATGGTGGTGCGCTCCGCTAGCACTTGCCATATTTCTTGCAAAATTAGTACGGAGCGATAAACCGTATCTGCACACTTTTGTTTTTGCGTTTACTTTTAACGCATTTTTGTTACATTGGACCAGCACTTACGTTGGTTCGCTACCTTGGCTTCTTCTCGTCTTTGCTCAAAGTATTCTTTACCTGCCGCTGGCTCTAGTTAGAAAATGGGGGATAGCCACATTCCCTTTTCTTTACCTCGTTTTGGAAGAGGTCCGTAACCATTTTCCTTTCGGGGGCTTTGGTTGGGCGCGCTTGGCATACTCGCAAGCCGACGCGCCTTTTGCACCGCTGGCAAGTGTGGGGGGAGCATGGCTGCTAAGCGCCATGGTTTTACTCCTCGCGACTTCCCTGCTATACCTACTTTCTAAACGTTTTCTTCCGGTATTGCTATCTTTACTACCAATTCTCTTGCTGTTCTATTCCCCTAACCCTCATATCATTGGCTATACCAGCGCCTTATTAGTGCAAGGAAACGTTCCAACGTACGGGTTAGATTTTAATTCCAGAGCCAGAGCTGTATTCGAATATCACATCGCGGAAACGGAGCGAGCTTTTAAAACCCAGAGTCAAGCTTTGGATTTCATGCTCTGGCCAGAAAACTCGGTCGATGTAGATCCTTTTACCAATAGCGAAGTTGGTAAGAAACTTGACCAGGTCGTTAGCGAGAGTAGCGTTCCAATTATTATTGGAGCAGTTGTTGGAGATTCGCCGAAACGTTTCAACCAATCTATTCTTTGGAGACAAGATTCAAAGATTGCCTACTCGAAGAAGCATCTAGCGCCTTTTGGCGAATACATTCCATTACGAGCTTTGGCACGGCTAGTTTCACCTTTTGTCGATAACGTGGTAGATTTTGCTCCTGGAACGGAAGATATAGTTTTCTCGATTGGCAGAGCTAAAGTTGTTCCAATCATTTGTTTTGAACTCCTTAATGACCAGCTGATGGCATCTGCTGCACGGCGATCCAATATTTTGGTTGTCCAAACCAATAACGCGACTTTTTTTGGAGCAAGCGCCCAACCTAATCAGCAGCTATCGATAACAAGAATTCGAGCTATCGAACATCAACGTACTATCCTGACCGTTTCAACCACGGGAAAATCGGCTCACATCAGTTATGACGGAAAAATAATTGCCAGTACAAAAACGCAGAGCAACGGACATTTATGGGTAAAGGGCGCACTTATCGATAGCGAAAGCCCGCGAGATAAGCTCGGAAATCGAGCTTTCTATGGAGTGCTCATATGGCTTGGCCTTTACGCCTTTGCGTTACGACGGAGCGTGTTATTACGCCGATAAGTAACATTATGTAAAGTAACGGGAAGACTCAAGCAAAGTCGGAAATGGGCGGACAGGAGCAAATTAAGTTCCTATCCCCGAACGCGCCATCAATACGCCCAACGGGCGGCCAGTATTTGCCGCGCATACCTATCAATTCGCCCGGAATTAAGCCTCCACAAGCCTCAGGAAAGGCGCCGACTTCTCGCGAGTAATCACGGAACCATTCGGTGGAAACAACGCTCTGGGCAGTATGTGGTGCATGACGGAGCGGCGAACTCTCTAGGGAGATATTGCCATTTATTATTTCTTGGATCTCTCCATAAATGGCGATCATCGCTGCAATAAAACGATCAATTTCGCCAATATCTTCACTCTCTGTTGGTTCAATCATGAGCGTGCCTGGAACTGGAAAACTCATTGTTGGGGCATGAAAACCAAAATCCATTAGCCGTTTGGCAAAATCATCAACGGTAACTCCGCTTACCTTTGTTATATCTCGAATATCAAGGATACATTCATGCGCCACTCGCCCATTAGCCCCAGTGTAGAGAACTGGAAAAAACGGATTTAATTTGGCGGCCATGTAATTAGCCGAGAGAATCGCAACCGAAGTTGCGCGAGTTAAACCTGCTCCACCCATCATCCGTATGTAGGCCCATGAGATAGGCAAAATACCGCCCGAACCAAAGGGGGCCGCGCTTATCGGCCCGGGCCCAGTGGCTGGCCCGCAAGTTGGATCGAGTGGATGATTTGGCAAGAATGGTGCTAAATGTGCACGAGAGATAACTGGTCCAACTCCAGGACCTCCGCCACCGTGTGGAATGCAGAAAGTTTTATGCAAATTTAAATGCGAAACATCGGCACCGAATTTTCCCGGCTGAGCTAAACCTATGAGTGCATTTAAATTTGCACCATCTACGTACACCTGTCCCCCAGCGGTATGGATAAGTTCACAAATCTGCGTAATCCCCGATTCGAAAACGCCGTGAGTTGAAGGATAGGTAACCATTAGCGCGGCAATATTTCCCGAATGTATTTCGATTTTACTTCGCAAATCCTCAATGCTGACATTTCCTGCCTCATCGCAGGCAATCACAATAACTTTCATGCCCGCCATAACCGCGCTCGCCGCATTAGTGCCATGCGCACTTGATGGAATCAAGCAAATAGTTCGATGGCTATCTCCGCGAGAATCATGATAATTGCGAATCGCTAATAACCCTGCGAATTCCCCTTGGCTTCCAGCGTTTGGTTGCAGAGAAACTGCGTCATAACCCGTGATTGCCAGGAGCCAATCTGAAAGCTCTTGTATTAATTCTCGCAATCCAAGACTCTGGTCAGCTGGGGCAAAAGGATGGAGCGATGAAAATTCAGGCCACGTTACTGCCTCCATCTCCGTTGCAGCGTTTAATTTCATGGTGCATGAACCTAACGGAATCATCGTTCTGTCCAAAGCTAAATCTCGATCTGCCAAAGTGCGCATATAACGCATCATTGAAGTTTCGGAATGATATGTGTTAAAGATCGGATGCCGTAAGTATGAACTTGTTCGTATAAATGAAGTTGGTAACCCGTTTGTCGGGTTATCAACAACGGCTACCTTTAATCCGAAAATTTCAGATAAATCAGCGAGTAACTCAGCATCTACGGTTTCATCAAAAGAAATACCAATATGTGTGGCGTCGATGATGCGTAAATTTATATTCTTTTTAATTGCTAAAGCAGCTACTGCTCGCGAATTAACAACTTTCAATACGAAAGTGTCGAAGAAGTTATTGGTAATAACTTCAAAATTGGCAGCTCGCAAAGCGCTAACAAAAGCGTCGGTCTGATTATGGATTTTTGTTGCAATATGTTTTAAGCCAACTGGTCCATGCCACATGGCATAGAACGCGCTCATCACAGCGAGTAAAACTTGAGCTGTACAAATATTGCTAGTGGCTTTGTCGCGACGTATATGTTGCTCACGAGTTTGAAGAGCTAATCTAAATGCTGGATTGCCATGGGCATCAACGCTCTGCCCTACCAAGCGTCCAGGCATTGATCGTTCTAACCCTTCCCGAACTGCCATAAAGCCAGCATGTGGTCCACCAAAAGCCATTGGAACACCGAAGCGTTGAGCGCTACCAATAGCAACATCGGCGCCCCACTCCCCCGGTGGTTTAAGAATTGTTAACGCTAATAAATCGCAGGCCGCAATGAGCAGGGCTCCCCTTTCATGCAACGCTGATGCAAGTGGTGAAAAGTCATTTATTTCACCAAAAGTATTTGGGTATTGAACTAGCGCAGCAAAAATCTCTTGCTGAGGCAAATTATTAACGCCAGCAGAGAGGTCAACCACTTCAATCTTTATTCCGAGCGGTTTGGCTCGGGTAGCAACAAGAGCAGCAGTTTGCGGATGCACATTGATATCCATCAGGAAAACTGCATCATCACTGCCTTTGAAAGTACGTCGAGCAAGCGTCATGGCTTCAGCTGCCGCAGTTCCTTCATCGAGCATTGATGCATTCGCGATTGAGAGCGAAGTTAAATCGCAGATAACAGTTTGAAAAGCAAATAACGCTTCCAGCCGACCTTGGGAAATTTCTGGTTGGTATGGCGTGTATGCGGTATACCAAGCAGGGTTCTCTAAAACATTCCGCGATATAACCGCCGGTGTGATTGTCCCGTAATAACCAATTCCAATGAGCGATCGGTATGTTGAGTTCTTTTTCGCTAGCTCTCGAAGTGCTGTAATTGTTTGAACTTCGGTTAAAGGTGGCGGTAGGGCCGCTTCCAATTTCTCGCTCATCGCAATATTCGCCGGAACTACATCCTTAATAAAAGTTTCTAAATCCGGATAACCCAACTGGGCCAACATCACTTGAATCTGATCTTCCGATGGACCAATATGCCTATGTTCGAAAGCTTCATATGAAGCGCTCATCTCATCTCCTACCCATTCTCAGCTGCACAGGGAAGAGAGTATTGCGTTAGGCGCCTTTGCTCTTCCTTCTAAGGGAAAGTTCATCGTTACTTTCACCACCAATTACATGGTGATTAATCTCACCTTGAAGCTTCGATAGCGAACCTTCGACTTCATGCCATACCTTGCTTACGGCAATTCCAAATACCCCTTGACCGCCTTGCAGCAGATCGATGATTTCATCAGCGTTTGCGCATTCGTAAATAGATGCACCATCACTCATAAGGGTCATGCTCTCTAACTCAGTAACACCACGGCTTCGTAGATATTCAACTGCAATGCGAATATTTTGCAGAGAAACTCCAGCATCAAGTAGCCGTTTAACAATTTTTAAAACCAAAATATCTCGAAATCCATAGAGACGAGCAGATCCAGAACCACTGGCTATGCGGATGCTGGGTTCAACAAGTGATGTGCGTGCCCAATAATCAAGTTGGCGATATGTAATCCCAGCGGCGGAACAAGCTGTTGCGCCACGATAACCGATTTCAAGACCTTGCGAATCCACGGTTTCTGCTCGATTCTCTTGAGGAAGGGCTTAAATCTAAAGGGCTAAAAGCAGTATTACAATGACCGACACGGGGCAAACCTCTACTTGAGGTTTAGACTTTTCCGCCTAACCAGCGAAATCCTCGGGCTTAATATGATCGAGAAACTCACGAAATCGCTTCAACTCTTCAGATGAATCCATGCCAGCTTCTTGGTTCCCATCCGCTTCTCGAATTTCTATACCGGCGAGATCCAATACTTCGCTCTCGGCCAGAATATTACTCATGGTACGGAGCGCTAGCGCTAGCGCATCAGAGGGTCTGGCCGAGATGACGATTGCTTTGCCGCCGCTGTTACGCATCAAGAGGTTTGCGAAAAATACACCTTCCCGCATTTCGGTGATGTGGACTGCGGTCAGAGTTGCATCTAAACCATCGATCACCTCTTTTAAAAGATCATGAGTTAACGGCCGAGGTGGCGCTACTCCTTGCTGAGCGAAAGCAATAGCGGTCGCTTCCACTGCTCCAACCCAGATTGGTAAGAAGCGAGTGCCATCGATTTCCTTGAGCAACACAATTGGCTGATTCGAGGGCATCTCTACCCGAACCCCGACAACTTCCATTGGCAGTAACACGATCCAACTTTCTTTAAGAGGGTAAATGTTTTAGCGCAAGCGATGTAACCCACCGCGAACTAGAGCTGCATGAAGTCTAATTGAAAGGGATGCGATCTCTTTCTGTACTTCCTGTGCTCGAGCTTTTGATTCCGTACTCTTCTGTCTGGTCAGAGGAGTAATGACTTGTTCAATCAATCCAATCTCACGATCTGCAGCAGATTTAAACAATCGCAAATGGCGCGTTTCAATTCCAAAACTTGCCATCTCAGTTACTACTCTAGCAATTACCAGAGCGTCAGAGTCGTAATGTTTTCCGCGCGGAGCAATTAACCCATATGACTCCAGTTCAATTAAGTGGGCCTGCGTCAAACCAGTGTTTTTCAATAACTCTTCCCGAGATAAACGCATCTCATTGCTCTCACCAAATGCACTCGGAGCCATTTCACCGTCAATGGTGGCGATACCTAGCGTTGGTCTTGGAGCAGGACCGCCTCCTGCTGCGGTAGGGGGTTGGAGGCCTCGGTCGATTGCATCTAGATTCTCTTTGATGACCCGTAGCGGCAAATATTGATCGCGTTGAGCGAGCAAAACATATCGCAATCGCTCCAAATCAGCGCTGGTAAATTTTCTATATCCAGAAGGCGTCCGTTGCGGTTCGATCAACCCCTCGGATTCAAGAAAACGGATTTTCGAGATAGTGATATCTGAGAAATCCCCACGCAACTTTGTTAATACTTCACCGATACTCAAATAGGCACGTGCTGGTAGAGCCATTTACTTCTCCCCCGTAGTCGTCTTACTCGAAATAAAAATAAAATGGTACTTGCCGATTTGAATTTCGTCACCGCAAGAAAGTTTGCGCGCAGAAGCCAACTCGCCGTTAATATATGTTCCGTTCAAACTTCCTACATCGTGATAGAGAAAGTTTCCTTCATCGTTGACTTCTATAGTTCCATGTTTACGCGAGACCGTTACATCATCGAGAAAGATGGAACTCTCTTTTGAACGACCAATTGTGATGCCTTCCTTGCTAATTAGAAAACGTGATCCTTTATTAGGTCCCCGATGGATTACCACCATTGCCTTGCGCTCGCTCGATTCGCGCACCGCTTGGACAATTGCTCGATCTTCTGGAGCCAGAGAGTCCAGCAATTGGGATAAGCCATGCGGTATCGAAGCTGTGGCAAAGCGACGATCACCTAAATGGATTGTGGAGGTAAGTTCATGGCTCGTATCGTTACCGCTCACGGCCCACCTCCTTACTATCTAGTTGAGGCTGAGCGTAGATAGGCAAACGCTTTTGGTCAAGCGGTGGCGACGCCATACTCTGCTGGACTCATTAGCTCGCTCGGTTCGGATGAAACTTCGATTTCTGCAAGCCAACCCTGACCATATGGATCTGAGTTGATAACTTCCGGATTTGCAGATAAGGCGCCATTAATTGCTATCACCTTGCCGCTAACTGGGGCAAATATTTCAGAAACACTCTTGGTAGATTCAATTTCACCGCAAACTTTTCCAGCGGTCAGTAAATCGCCTACTTTTGGAAGTTGAACATAAACAATGTCTCCTAAAGCACTTTGCGCGTAATCAGTAATTCCAATTCGATAAACCGCCGGAGAAATCTTAGAAACCCATTCATGTTCCTTGGTGTAACTGAGGTTTTCTGGAATGGATGACATTTATTTTTCCCCTAACACGTTTGTTTTTGATAGTGAATGGTATAACGATACGCCTTCGCGTAAATAGGCGAGACCAGTCCAGAGGTAGAGAGCTATCCCCCAAAAGGCAAAACTCCATCCAATGATATATGCAAAATACCCGAGCGCGGACGCGTGCGTTGCAAGTAATAAAAATGGAAAGGCATACATGAGGTTAAAGGTTGCCGCTTTACCCATGTAGGTTACTTTCAGTGGACCGAGGCCACGCATCTTCAGCAGAACTGTTAAAACACCCAAAATAAAATCTCTACCTAACAGAACAATAACAATCCATAGCGGCAGAGCCTCTCGCGCCAAGAGAACTAGCAGCGTTGCCAAAATATAGAGGCGATCAATTGCTGGGTCAGCCAATTCACCAAAACGAGATTCTTGACCCCATGCGCGGGCAATTTTCCCATCAAAATAATCTGTTGCTCCACCAATGGCTAGCACCAAAATTGCCCAACTATCTGCTTCTAGTACGAGTGCAAAATAAATGAATAGCGGAATACCAAGACCCCGCAGGATGGTCAAAGCATTCGGTACATTTACTATTTTCGAAACCATCCTCACTTCCGTTCTTTAACTCGAATCGCAACTTGCACCGGCGTTCCAGGGAACCCAAACTCTTCGCGTAAACGTCGTTCAATGAAGCGCCTATAAGAGGCTTCAATCCAACCGCTAGAGAAGATGACAAATTTAGGCGGAGCTATGCCAGCTTGCGTCGCATAATAGATTTTGGGTTGCTTACCACCACGTACGGGAGGAGGAGTTGCCCCAATCAGGGCGCCCAGGAATGAATTGAGTTTGGCTGTTGGAACGCGCCGTTCCCAACTATCAAGGGCAGTACGGAGGGCAGGGGCTAACCGATCTCGATGCCAACCTGTCTTAGCAGCCACATTTACTCGTTGCGCCCATTCGACTTGGTCTAAATGCCTATCAATTTCCCGGTCTAATTGATCGCGTCGATCATCATCAACTAAATCCCATTTATTCATAACGATGACCATTGCCTTACCTGCCTCTTCGACCATTGTTATTACTCTTAAATCTTGCTCTGTAATTGGTTCGGAGGCATCTAGCACAACAACTGCAACTTCACAGCGTTCTAGCGCGCTCTGTGTTCTAAGCATCGCGTAGTAATCAGTTCCAGAGGCCTGGTTACCGCGTTTCTTTAAACCAGCAGTGTCGATAAATCTCCAAATCGACCCACCAAAATCAATTAACTCATCGACTGGGTCGCGGGTTGTGCCAGCGATCTCGTCGACAATAGAACGATTCTCGCCGGCGAGAGCATTTAGCAAACTCGATTTGCCAACATTTGGCCGACCGATGAGCGCCACCTTGCGATAACCATCATTGGTTTGCGCTCTGCCAACTTCTGGAAGAAGGGCCACAATGCGATCTAAGAGATCCCCGCTGCCACGTCCATGTAGCGCTGAAACAAAACACGGTTCACCTAAGCCAAGTGACCAGAGCGAATGCGCTTCAATTTCTTCTCTCTCTCCATCTACTTTGTTCGCAATCAAAATTGTTGGTTTCTTTGCTTTGCGAAGACGCTGAACTAAGTAATCATCTTCATCAAGTGCTCCAAGTTGAGCATCAACTACAAAAGCAAGCACATCGGCTTCATCCATCGCAATCTCAGCGCCAGCGCTGACTTGCACAGAAATACCGTCAGGTTTCACTTCCCAACCACCAGTGTCCATGATGATAAAACGTCGTCCGCCCCACTCGCATTCATATTGAATGCGATCTCGAGTTACTCCTGGAGTATCTTCAACAATTGCTTCGCGCCGGCCGAGAAAGCGGTTAATTAACGTTGATTTTCCTACATTTGGCCGACCGATAATTGCAACTATTGGTAGACCGAGTAAAGAGCGTTCTTTCAATAGCTCCCAGATTCGCTCAACACACTCTTCCAAAGTTAAGAGAGTTGAATCAACTTCAACGCAATCGAGGGCTCGCACCAGCGGTGAAATATTCCGTGTGCTATCTAACGAATCTCGAATATCAAGTAACTCTCGCACTTGCGCTACCCCAGATGACTCGTCTTCAATTTCACTTATCCGACGAATGGCCCTGGTATCGAGATCTGCGGTCAAATAAATCTTTAGCGGCGCATCAAAGCAGACCACAGTGCCGATATCGCGACCCTCGACTACGATTCCTTTCTCGGCTTTATCAATATATTTTCGTTGAACCAAGAGAAGCTCGGCTCTTATTTCAGGAAGCGAACTTATTAAGCTAACATTTGCAGTAACTCTCTCGGTCCGTATTTCGGAAGTGATTTCCACGTCTCCACAAAATAATTTAGGCGCTATCGGATCGCAAATAAAGCGCAATGGAGATCTCTTTAGCGCAGCGAGAATCTCACTCGCGCCATCCAAATTGTTTTCAAGGGCCAGCCAGGTAACGCCACGGTACAGAGCACCGGTATCTAAGTAGCTCCAGCCAGCACGTAGCGCGATAGCTTTTGAAGTACTGGATTTGCCTGCTCCGCTCGGGCCATCGATTGCTACAACTATGCCCATGAAGTGAGCCTAACCCTTAATTTCTGGCTGGGTGAACGCTCCAACCGATGGAAATTAAATGCGCACTAAGCGTTTGGGCATCTTGTTCCGATAGCGCCAAAGTTATTAAAGCACGGAGCGCTCCAGGTGAATGTTCAAGTGATAAATCTTCAACGTTGACTTCCATCGCCGCACATTCATTGAAGAGAGCACCCAGCTGACCAGGTTTGTCATCAATAACAATTGGCAGATAGGTGTAGGCACGCGCTATCCCGCCGTGCTTGCCCGGAATTCTCGCGACACCGCGCCGCCCGCGCGCCACCTTCTCGCCAATGGCTTCTTTCTCCTCCAGGCAAGTGATTAAATGATCTAAATCTGCTTTAAAATCGCTTAAGAGCTGGGAGATTTCTCCCCGGTTAGAGTAAATAATCTCTTGCCAGAGGAGCGGGTCGGAGGCGGCGATGCGAACTGTATCTCGCAACCCTTGTCCAGCGAGATCGATCCACTCTTGCGGTTTGTCGACTAATTGAGAGGCAACTAGGGAGGAAATCAGCTGCGGTAAGTGCGAAATCAGAGCAACAGCTCGATCATGCTCTAGCGGAGCAAGTTCAACGACTCTCGCACCAGTATCTTCAATGAGCGCGCGTACCAATTGGAGCGCATCGGGTGAATTTTGAGGTGAGGGCGAGATAATCCATGGGCGCCCTTGAAAGAGATCGCCACGGGCCGATTCAACCCCTCCAACCTCACGGCCTGCCATTGGATGTGTTGCCACGAAACGTTCAAGAGGAAGCGCACTCATCTCGACTTCACGTATAGGTTCAACTTTTACACTGCCAACATCCATAAAGGTCGAGTTCGGATTTAATTGATACTCGTCATTGATGACCATTTTTAGGGCGGAACTTGGAATGGCGAAAACGACTAAATCTACCTTCTCTAGCCGCTCGCCAGAGATCAAATCATTAGCTAGTCTGGCGACGTTGGGATCTATATCGTGCATTTGGAGTTTATAACCCTTCCCTTTGAGCGCAAGGGCCAAAGATGTGCCTATCAAACCAGAGCCAACAATGCGGAGAGAGAGCATGTTTTGGTCTTTATTGAGCAATATCGAGGCGCAGAGATACCGCGCCATGAAGGTAAATATGGGTAATTTCACTGATAGAGAGTTCCGTTTCGCAGTGAATCATCACTCGAATAACCCTTTCCAGAGCACCGGGCACATCGAGTTCAACGGCGCCTAAAAGAGGTGTCGCTTCAAACCCAATCTCTCGAGCTCCGCTGGCAGGAAAGGCAGCGTTTAGATCTGGCGTCGAGGTGAAAATGACAGAGATAATATCTTCAATTTTTAAAGAGTTAGCGGCCATCATTGCTAAGAGGAGCTCTTGGACAGCGGAGTCGATTTCACTCTCGCTATTTTCCCAAACTTGGGTCGCACCGCGGATTGCTCTCATTGGCGCAGTCTACCTTTTCTTTTCGTTTTGCGCCTGCATTTGATTCACGTTAAATCGATATGTTTCTAAAATTACATTCCGATTTAACTGTTATAGAACTAGCTAGATTGGAACTATCGATACTGCCGAGCAATTTATATTATCGATAAAACGACACTAAGAGGTATCGTACGCTCCTATCTTATGGTTATTATCGATAAAACGATTTTGTGTAATACGGAATAGATTTATCTATTTATGGTTATAACGAAATAGCGATATAGCGTTAAATGCTTATAAATCTAAAACTTTACGTAGATTTATCAATTCCCCATCGTTAAGATCTCGCCATCGCCCCGGCGGTGTATCCCCAAGAGAGATCGGCCCAAACTTGGTACGGATTAGCCTGAGAACATTTACCTCAACGGCCTCCATCAACCGACGGATGATGTGGTACCGCCCTTCATGAATCGAGACCTCTATCCACTTAGAGTTAAGTTCTTTGAAGGTCAGAACTCGAGCAATACCATCTTCGAGTTCGACCCCCTTAAGCAGCGTTTTTTCTATTCCAAGAGGCAACTTTCCATCGAATTCCACAATGTATGTCTTCTCTAAACCGAAAGATGGATGTGTTGCTCTAAATGTTAAATCGCCGTCATTTGTAAGGAGAATTAGGCCTTCAGAATCTTTATCAAGACGGCCAACGTGGAAGAGTCGCTCCGTACGCAAATCAACAAAATCAGCTAGAGAGGGCCGGCCGTCAGGATCATGCATCGTAGACAGAACGCCTTTAGGCTTATGAAGTGCTAGGTAAGTTTTAGTCAAAGAACGTTTAATTGTCTCACCATCAACCATGACTTTAACCTTTTCAGGGTCAAATTTGCTTCCAAGTTCCTTTACCACATATCCATCGACGCTTACTCGACCGGAAGCTATTAATTCGTCGGCTCCCCTGCGGCTGGCAATTCCCGCATCGGCAATGATTTTGTTAAGGCGCATTTCGGCCATCTGGCTATCCTCTCGACAGTCGAGCGAGGCTATCCTACGAGACTATGGAAGTTTTTAGCTAATCCGTCAAAGAAGCAAGGACTTCATCTAAGCGATCCAAATCAGGTAAATATGGCGCCAAAGCTGGAAGCTCATCTATGGAGCCCAAACCCAGACGTTCTAGAAAATATGAGCTGGTCACATAGAGAATGGCACCAGTTTCATGTTCCATACCGGATTCTTCAACTAGACCCCTATTTACGAGAGTCTTCATAACAGCTTCTACGTTTACTCCGCGAATCGCCGATATTCGAGCCCTCGATACGGGTTGGCGGTATGCGATTACCGCGAGAGTTTCTAGGGCGGCCTGTGTCAGGCGAGATTGCTGGCCATCGAGGACAAACTTCTCGACCACCGAGCTTAAATCCGGATGGCTATAGAAACGCCACCCTCCATTAACTCTCCGTAGAACAAATCCGCGATTGCTATAACTTTCGCTCAATTCAAGGAGCGCGCTTTGGACCTCATCGGTCGAGACTTCCAGGACCTGGGCCAGAATTGCCTCGGTGAGAGGTTCTTCAACCACCATCAAAATCGCTTCAATAGAACGGTAAAGTTCTGCGTTAGACATTTTCAGCTCCCTCTGTCAATTCTTCATCTTCCATGGCCAGTTCCACTGGTATATCAAACTCGTCGCTTGCTTGGATTTCTCCGCTATCGGAGCCGGTCCAACTTATCTGCAACTCTCCCAAGGCGGCCACTTGATCAAATCGGAGGACCCCCTGCTTGTAGAGATCCAAGAGAGCGAGAAAACGAGCCACAACTACCAAGGTGCTAGCTGCATCAGCTACAAGATGACGAAAGCTCATACTTTTACCGCGGCGCAGAGCCGCAACCACCATTTTAGACTCTTCTGCCACGCTAACCAGAGGTAGATGTAGATGTGAAATCACAATAGCAGCGGTGATTTTTGGAGAGAGAACTCGCTCTGCAATTGCGGCAAAGCGTTGGGCGCCAACGCCGATAAGAACTTCAGGTAAGAGCGAAGCCAGAGTTGGATCGAGGGAGACTACCCGCGCGAAAGTTCTGTCAGCTAAGGCAATGCGCTCTGAAAAAGTTGCTGCAATCTCCTTAAAAGCGCGATATTGAAGTAAGCGGGCAAAGAGAAGGTCTCGTGCTTCAAGTAGGGCAAGATCTTCTTCGTCGTCGACTTCCCCACTTGGCAAGAGTCGGGCTGCCTTAAGGTCTAGCAAGGTGGCAGCGATTACCAGGAACTCTGTGGCTTGATCTAACCGCCAGCCATCGCCGGAGCTCTCAAGGCCGCGGATGTAGGCGATAAATTCATCGGTGATCAAACTTAGTGAGATATCGGTGATATCCATCTTATGGCGAGAAATCAACTGCAATAAGAGGTCAAAAGGTCCATCAAAATTCGACAAATGGAGGGAGAAGCCGCTAGAAATTTCAGCCCTCTTGCTCCCTGTTGCAGTATTCACTGCGCAAGCGTACTTCACGGCCGCCCTCTTGCCCATCGTTTGGCCACTTGCCCATCGCTTGGCCAGTGCGTAGGCTCACCGCTTATACCAAGAAAGAGGTTTCTCGCTTGAACGCTAAATCGACAATTCTAAGTAATCTTTCGACAACGTCGACCCTCCTTGGCAAGAAAGTTCATAACTTCCCAACACCGAAACCAATTGTAAAACACGGCGGCGCAAAAATTATTGCTGTATTCAACCAAAAAGGTGGAGTTGGTAAAACGACAACTGCGATTAATTTGGGTGCCGCTCTTGCTGAACTTGGACGGCGAGTATTGCTTGTAGATTTCGACCCCCAAGGGGGCTTATCTCTCGGATTGGGGGTCAATGCCCATTTGATGCCACTTGAGCAAACTGTCTATTTTGCCTTGATGAGACCAACCGCTGATGTCGAGACGATAATTTTAAAATCTGCAGTAGCAGGTTTGGACTTTCTTCCAGCTAATCGCGACCTGGGAACTGCCGAGACTACTCTGGGCGCTGAAATCGGCGGACAGCAATATTTAAAACGTGCCCTTGCGCCCCTGCGTGACTTTTACGACGTCATTATTATTGATTGCCAACCGACTATGGGTCAGTTGACGATTAACGCCCTAGTTGCCTCCGATGAAGTAATTGTCCCGTTGCAATGCGAATATTTTGCCTTGCATGGTTTTATTGAACTTAAAGGCAACCTCGAGAAAGTTAAAACTTTTCTTAATCCAAATTTAAAATTGATCGGAATCCTGGCCACAATGTATGACAAGAAAACCAGACACAATCGACAGGTACTAGAACGCATGCTTGAACAATTCCCAGAAGATGTTTTTGAAACAATAATAGCTAAAACTATTCGCTTTCCTGAGACAACCGTTGTGGGAGAGCCAATCACAATATATGCCTCCTCCTCCGGCGGAGCAGCTTCATATCGACGTTTAGCACGAGAGTTAATTGCCAGAGGAGGCGCACGATGACACGGAGAGCAAACTTACCCGGAGCAGATGAACTTTTTCGCTCAACCGCCCCGACACTTACTGCAGTGCCAGCGAGCGCCCCGATAGAGAACGCACAACTAGTCCCAGCAGCGATTGTGGTTCCCAAATCGCCATCGGTTAAAAAGGGTGTCCGCACCATTGCCCGACGGAGAGCCACGCAAATCGATCACACGCCTTCCGGACGCGAACGACATGATGAAAAAATTACTGTTTATCTCTCTAGCGATGAACTCTTCGAATTGGATCATGCCCGGCTATCTCTCCGTGGAGATCTCGGTTTAGCCGTCGATCGAGGACGCATTGTTCGAGAATCACTGGCAGTTATAATCGCCGACCTTGAGGCTAAAGGCGACCAAAGTATTTTAGCGCGCCGCTTACGAGGAATGTAAATTATTGCCTAGCTCGAGGATGAGCTAAAGCGTAGGTTTCGCGCACTTTATCGATTGTGATGAGGGTATAAATTTCTGTTGTGGTAACCGATGCGTGACCCAAAAGCTCCTGCACCACGCGAATATCGGCTCCTCCATCCAGTAAATGCGTTGCGTAAGAATGTCTGAAAACATGGGGAGATACTTCCTCCTTAATTCCAACGGACTTCGCGGTGTCAACAACTAACTGCCAGACGCTCTGTCGACTTATTCGCCCGCCGCGCGAATTAAGAAAGAGAGCACTGGTAGTTTTTGCGCTTTTTCTCGCTAAATCAGGACGAACTCTTACCCGATAGCTATCTATTGCTGCAATGGCGAAAGAGCCCAACGGCACAACACGTTCTTTACCTCCTTTACCAAATAATTTAATCGATGCAATTTCACCTTCATCGTCTGTAACTACTGAGATATCCGAAACATTTATCCCAATTAACTCACTCACACGCGCGCCACTGCTATAGAGCAATTCCAGTATTGCCCTATTACGGAGCGCGAGGGAATCGCCTTCGCGTTCGGTTCCTTGGATCATCGAGAGAACTTGATCAATAGTCAGAGCTTTAGGAAGCCTGCGCGTGGCCGCACTTGGTTGGATCTCGGTGGTTGGGTCCACCATGCCAACTTCGCGTTGCAAGTGTTTGAAAAAAGTACGGAGTGTTGATTCGATTCGAGTGATGCTCGAGCGTGCCATTCCCAGAACGCGCAACGAAATTCTAAATTCAGAGAGAACGCTCGGAGTTACATCCGCCAGCGCAATTGAACGGTGCGCTAGATATGCTGAAAACTTTGTTAAATCACGACCGTAGGCAAATATTGTGTTCGAAGCCAGACCTCTTTCAATACTCAAATGATCGAGGAATGGTTTCAAAGACGAATCAAAGTTCAAACTTTTCATATCCATGCGCATCGGCTACGGCAGAATAATAAATTCGACCATCGTGAACATTCAAACCCTTGGCCAAACTTTCATCACTTTCGCAAGCGTTGCGCCAACCAAGATTTGCTATGGCAAGGGCATATGGCAACGTGGCATTTGTCAGCGCATATGTTGAAGTAACCGGAACGGCCCCAGGCATATTTGCGACACAGTAGAAAATAGAATTGTGTACCTTAAAAGTTGGTTCGGCGTGGGTTGTGGCTCTGGAATCTTCGAAACATCCGCCTTGATCGATTGCAATATCTACCAGAACTGAACCCGAGCGCATTCTCGAAACTAGTGAATTGGAAACTAGCGTTGGGGCTTTAGCCCCATGAATTAGGACTGCTCCGATAACTAAATCCGCACGCAAAACTTCCCGTTCAATCGCGTGCTTTGAAGAAGCTAACGTCTTGATTCTTCCGCCATATATTGTGTCTATATATTGCAAGCGCGCCAGAGAGCGGTCTATCACCGTTACATCAGCGCCCATTCCCATCGCTATTACCGCCGCATTGAACCCAGCAACTCCCCCACCAATCACAACCACGTGAGAAGGCGCAACTCCTGGAACACCTGCCAACAAAACTCCTCGGCCACCGTTAGGTTTCTGTAAAGCAGCGGCTCCAACTTGTGTGGCCATTCGACCTGCAACTTCACTCATCGGCGCTAAGAGCGGCAATGAACCGTTACTCTCCACGGTTTCATAAGCTATCGCCGTTGTTCCACTTGCTATCAGCGCATCCGTGCAAGGTTTGGAGGCCGCTAGATGTAAATAAGCAAAGAGTATCTGGTCGCTGCGAAGGCGCGCATACTCAACTTCGATGGGCTCCTTGACCTTTAAAATCAAATCTGCGCCGGCCCATACTTCATCAGCAGAGGCCGCGATACGCGCACCCGCCTCCATAAAATCAGCATCAGTGATGGACGAGCCAAGACCGGCCATTGTTTCGATCAGAACTTGATGACCAGCAGCCACAAACTCTGATACGCCCTCAGGTGTTATCGCTACGCGAGATTCGTGAACTTTTATTTCCTTTGGAATCCCTACAATCATTTTCTAACCTCTCGCTGCTAGCGCTGCTGCAATCAATCCAACGAAAAGTGGATGTGGTCGCGTTGGCCTAGAACGTAACTCAGGATGAGCTTGCGTGCCCACATAGTAAGGATGCTCGCTTTGGGGTAATTCCACAAACTCAACCAGATCTCGATCTTTAAAAAAACCGGAGAAAACTAAGCCGGCAGCGCTAATTTGCTCGCGATATAAATTATTAACTTCATAACGATGGCGATGGCGTTCGTAAACTTCTCTGGCGTTATAAGTTCTTGCCACAATAGACCCCGCCAGCAAGTCCGCTTTAAATAAGCCTAACCGCATCGTGCCGCCCATGTCAGCCTCGCCTGCAACTACCTTCTTCTGGTCATCCATAGTTGAAATAACTGGCGTTCCGGAATCAGGAGAAAACTCTGCCGAATTGGCATCGGTGATTCCAGCTAGATTCCGCGCAGCTTCTATCACCATGCATTGCAACCCAAGACATAAACCGAGCGTCGGAATTTTATTTTCGCGCGCAAATTTCAGCGCACCAATTTTTCCTTCAATTCCGCGAATGCCAAATCCCCCTGGAACGCAGATCGCATCAACGCCCGAGAGCTGTCCTGCGGCACCTTCCGCGCTCTCACACTCATCACTGGCAATCCATTTGATTTCAATTTTCGCGTTATTTGCAAAACCACCAGCCCGGAGAGCTTCACAGACTGACAAATACGCATCAGGTAAATCGATGTACTTGCCCACCAGGGCAACTCGAATAAATTCCTTTGGATGGTGCACTTTCTCTAATAGCGCATCCCATTCGCCCCAAACAACGTCGTGGCCTCCGAGTGATAGCCGTTTTACTACGTAGGCATCTAGGCCTTCCGAAAATAGAACTTTTGGAATATCGTAAATAGAGGGAGCATCTGGTGCTGCGACAACGGCTTCCAGATCCACGCCACACATAAGCGAGATTTTTCGCTTTACCGAAGCAGGTATCGCTCGATCCGAACGAAGGACTATTGCATCGGGAGCTATGCCGATACTACGGAGCGCTTGGACCGAGTGTTGCGTTGGTTTGGTCTTTAGTT
Source organism: Candidatus Planktophila sp. (assembly GCA_038905755.1). Taxonomy (GTDB): domain Bacteria; phylum Actinomycetota; class Actinomycetes; order Nanopelagicales; family Nanopelagicaceae; genus Planktophila. The sequence goes on along the minus strand of JBCKHR010000009.1, from coordinate 19,973 downwards.
CACCCGATGGGCCAATATAGGGAACTAATGAAATATGTAAATAGAAAACATTATCTCTGCCAACATCTTGGCGGAGTTGGCGAGCAGCTTCTAAAAATGGTTGTGATTCAATATCGCCGACAGTTCCACCGATTTCAGTAATCACCAAGTCAATCTCAGGTGCTGCCATTGCTCGAATACGTTCTTTAATCTCATTTGTGATGTGCGGAATTACTTGTACTGTTTCACCTAAATACTCACCCCGACGTTCCCGGGCAATAACTCGCGAATACACTTGACCAGTTGTAACGTTGGCAGAGCCGTGCAAATTAGTATCGAGAAATCGCTCATAATGTCCGATATCCAAATCCGTCTCCGCACCATCGTCGGTGACAAAAACTTCTCCATGTTGAAAAGGATTCATCGTGCCTGGATCAACATTTAAATAAGGATCCAGTTTTTGCATTGTTACGCGAAGTCCGCGGGATACTAAGAGTCTGCCTAAACTTGAGGCGGTCAGTCCTTTACCTAAACTTGAGACCACTCCCCCAGTTACAAAGAGATATTTCGTCACATGCGGCTGGCTCATGGAAGACCAACCTATCATTGCTATATCGAAGTTAGCCAATCTTAAGAGCTAGCAACTCCGTGGCGTGCTCTTGTGCGCTAATCGAACTCTCAAAACCAGCCAACATACGGGCAATCTCTGCTACCCGTTCGTTATCGGTAACTAAACGGACGTTACTTTGCGCTACTGATCCATCATCGCTTTTTGTCACGACAAAGTGTGCATCTGCCCAAGCCGCAACTTGCGGCAGATGGGTCACCACAATAACTTGAGCGTGCTGTGCGAGCATATGCAAACGACGGCCCACTTCTATCGCCGCCTTCCCCGCGACGCCCGCGTCAACTTCATCGAAAACATATGTTCCAACGGGGCGCGTCCCTGCTACCACAACTTCTAGCGCTAACATAATTCGTGACATTTCACCCCCACTGGCACCTTTTGCTACCGGCACTAGCGATGCGTTCGAATTACCTTGGATATACATGGCGATCTCATCGCACCCATGAACCGTGAACCCGCTCTCTTTGAGAGCGCTTTGGTAGCTGGGAGATTCAACTTTTACATGAAAAATCGTATGTGGCATCGCAAGTTGTTGCACCTCTTGCGTCACCGCGCTCTGTAAATTATTTGCAGTTTCAATTCGAATTTTGGTAAGTTCAATTGCACTCAATTTCAACGCTATTTTAACTTTCGAAAGTTCACTTTCCAATTCCATTAAACGATCATCACCGCCCGCTAAATCTGCAATAACATCGGCAGCTGCCGCATATTTCTGCTGCAATATAGCTATCGCTTCGTTGGGCTCTACCGTCTGGGTGAAACGCTTGATAAAAGCGCGTAGGCCGGCTCTGTGCAGGTTCAACTCTTCCAATCGATCGGGATCGGCATCGAGGTGAGCTAGGTAAGAATTGAGTGCGCTATTAGCATCGACCAGAAGATAGAAACCTTCACTTACATCTTGGTAAATTTTCTCCAACTGCGGATCCTTATTTCGTGCGCTCTCGAGCGACTTTCTGGCAAAACCCAGAGTTGTTAGCGTCCCCGATTCTTCTCCCTCAATCGATGACACCGCTAACCTAACGCCTTGGCGTAGCTCTTCGATGCTGGAAAGTTTATTGATTTGGGCCTCAATATCTGCCATCTGGTTAACTTGCGGATTCAATTTCCTAAAAGCCTGAACAAACTCTTGCAACAGTAACAACTCTGAACTTCTCTGATTTAGATTCATCCGCATCGAAGCTATGCGGGATTTCAAACCATGGTAGAGCTCAAATTCCGCTCGATATCCCAGTAATATCGCAGCTAATTTGGATCCACCAAAACTGTCAAGCAATTCACGTTGCTTAGCTGGCTTGGAAATTGCAATATGAGCGCCTTGTGCGTGCACGTTCACCAGATCGCTACTGATTGAAATCAAAGTACTGATAGGAACAGCAATACCGTTTACACTTGCTTTACTCTTGCCGTCACTTGAAACGGTGCGAGTGATGATTAACTCGTCATTTTCAATCTCTAAACCGTGTTCTTGAAAATACAGACTCCGACTCTTTGGAATGAAAAAACGGCCACTCGCTATTAGCCGGTCGCTGCCGCCGCGTACATAAGAGCCATCACTTTTGCCACCGAGAATTAAATTCAGTGCAGTCAGAGCCATGGTCTTGCCGGCACCGGTCTCACCTGAGAGAACTGTTAACCCTTTAGAAAATTCAATCTGTGATTCTTCGATAATTCCGATGTTCTTGATAGTTATTTCGGAGAGAAAGGTAGCCTCACTCACCGCGCCAACCTTCAATAGGCAACTTAAATTTTGCTACCAATCGATCGCTAAATAGCGTGGACTTTGTGTGCGCCAATTTAATAATGGAGGAATCCTTAACCATGTGAACGCGATCGCCATCTTTTAGCGCGAATTTGCGAATCGCATCTGCAGAGAGAACTGCATCACTAGATTCAATTCCGACAGAAATTTCTGAACGGGGAGAAACTACCAGTGGACGCGAGAAGAGCGCATGGGCCGCGATTGGCAGAAGAACTATCGCCTCCACCTCCGGCCAGAGAACTGGCCCACCGGCCGAAAACGCATATGCCGTAGAACCAGTTGGCGTTGAACAGATTAAACCGTCACAACCCCATCGTGAGATAGGGCGGTTATCTATCTCTAAGAAAAGCTCTACCATTGTGGTGCCGTTCCGTTCAATGGAAACTTCATTGAGCGCCCATCCCTTTTCGATAATTGCGCCCTCTCGCTCGATTGAGTATGCCAGCACCATCCGTGGATCTATTACATAACTTTTCTCGATAACACATCGGGCTACTTCTGAGATGACAGGTTTCTCAACTTCAGCCATAAAACCAACATGGCCAAGATTGACCCCGAGCAGGGGAATATCTTGGGCTCTAGCAACTTGGGCTCCCCGCAAAATTGTTCCATCTCCGCCGAGCACCAGAACCAACTCAAAATCAGGAAAATCCAGACCATCTACTAACCGCGTAACGTTCGCCAGCTCAACATCGGAAATTGTGAAAAGGGTAAAACCGGCTTCCGTTAAAGTCTTAGCTAGCTCGCTCGCCGCAAGGGCTGCAATTTCGCGCGAGGGATTAACGACAAATAACAAGTTCCGTGTCATTGTGGACCCGCTTCTATCGCTTCATCGAGAGCGTGGTGGTCTATCTCGGGGGCACCTCTGCGCAGCCAGAGAAAATACTCCACATTGCCAGCAGGACCGGGAAGAATACTTGCAACCACCCCCATGGTTCCTAAACCAACGTCATATGCCGAATCGGCAACGCCAATGACTGCCGATTTTCTAAGCGCCGGATCACGGACAACTCCACCGGCGCCAAGTGATTCGCGAGCAACTTCAAATTGAGGCTTTACCATCAGAAGAAAATCGGCTTCAGGTTTAGAGACTGCCGAAAGCGCGGGTAAAACAAGTACTAACGAGATAAAGGAGAGATCTGCAACAATTAAATCGATCGGTCCGCCCACCATTTCACCAGTTAAGTGGCGAATATTGGTGCGATCTAAAATGGTTACCTTTTCATTTTGGCGAAGCTCCCATGCAAGTTGGCCATAACCAACATCCACCGCAATTACTCGCTCCGCCCCTCGGCGCAATAAAACATCGGTAAACCCGCCAGTGGAAGCACCGGCATCTAAAGCCCGTTTGCCAGCAACGGTAATTGCGGCGAAAGCATCGAGGGCGCCCGCTAATTTCTGTCCACCTCGAGAAACGAAATCGTCACGGTCACCTTGTATTTTGATTGATGTTTCTGCATTAACTTGAGTTGTTGGCTTTGTTGCCGGAATGCCATTTACCAATACGGAACGTTTCTCTATGAGATCGCCCGCTTCTTCGCGTGAGCTAGCCAGTTCGCGGCGTACTAGTTCGGCATCCAATCTAATTCGCATGAGTGAAGCTTTCCTTACAGCCCATCGATTGCGGAGAGCGACTCCTGCAATTTTTGATGCAGCTTCTCGTAACGCTCACCGTGTTCGCTTACTTCCAAAGCATCAATCTCGCCAAGTTCGACGCTAACCTCTACCACGAGTGCGTGCTCTGAAGTTTCAACGTTCTCTATCTCCATTTACTTATCCTTCGCGATCTTCTTAACTCTACTTTTTTTCACCGCCGGCTTCTCGCAAAGTCCATCTATTTTTTGCGAGAGCGCAACTATCTGCGCTTGGAGTTCATCGAACTCTTCGCGTTTAACAAAACCCATATTTAATACCGCAGCTTCAACCTCTTCATGTATTTTTGATTTGAGAGCGCCCCCGCTCTCGCGCAGCCATGCATTGAGAGCCGATGCAACTTCAGTTGGGGTGGTTTCGCCTTCCTTTACCTTATTAAGGTAAGTGCGAAGCGTGCTAAGAAAATCATTTGCCATGGCGGTCGCATCCTTCTATAAAAGATTTCTGGGTCTTAAGCCTACCTAAATTCTAGAAATCTCAACGGCTTCAACTTGCCACCTACTTGCGAGAGGAGATTCGTTACGCCAAAATCGTCGATGAACCGCCCCGCATATTTCAATCCACTCTTCGCCCTTTAAGGCTAAAGCGGTACGCCTGGTCTTAGCGCTCCACCCCTACGTGTCAGGGTGAGTTGAGGCCAGTGGTACAGAGCAACTCCACCAAATAATGTAGGACGAGAATCAGGAACCTATTTTGTTGTACCAAGACAATGAACTCGTGAGTTCAAATTACGCACGCCGGTTTAAATTTGACGCATCTGTGATTGGTTACAACGGTTGCCCAAGAATTGCGTTAGTGCTTGCTGAGGAGCGTTCTCAAACTGCGCCAGACTTCACCATGTCGGGCAATTCCCCAGAAATCCCATCCGTCAATAGCGTCTCCAACGATTGCGGCAGCAGCGGAATCTGGCGACTCATGTCGGATTCCCCCGACAAGTATTCCGTAATCATCTGTAACAGTGGCAAAGCTTTCTTGAATTTGGTTGTGGGTTGTAAGTTTGTCACCGAATGAGAAAGCGCCTTTGTCAATAAGTTGAGCAAAACGATTATCTCTTCTTAGGTTCCAGCCACCTTGGGTGTGAGTTTCGATGGCCGGTGCGTACTTCAGACTTGGTTCCTCGAAACTGCGAAACTTCCATACCGCGTCATTCATTTTTGTCTCATTGAATACACGAGCATCTACTAGCTGCTCGAAGTCTTTCAACTTCAACCCGGTTACTTTCTCAAAAAGGTCTGGTTCAATTTGCGCGATGATGTCGCTCACTGACTTTTCGCGATCATCTGTCAGATACATAAATGCTGGTATGCGAGTGAGAAACCTTTGCAGTTTCTTTTTCAGATCATCTCGCCGCTTGACCGCCTCTTTTCTCACTGTTGTCTCGGACGGTGTTAGTTTCTCTTTAGCGAGTTTTTTATTGCGAAGTTCCTTGTTGGATGAAATCATCGCTGTTAGGTCATCGCTGATGTTGCGAAACATTTCAATCTGTTCTAAAGAAGCTAGTAACTGGGGATTAGCCATTAGTGATTCCATTGCGCGGATGTCTAGCGTAAGCAATTCAGGTGAATTCCATCGGCGCGCAAGCATTGAGGAGCTGATTCCTTTGGTTAGGTAATCAATCACGTCGCCAGCGTGCAGATGTTGCATCGCATACCCTGTGAAGCTCAGGACGGGAAGAAATTCCATAAACTCATCAATTGCCTTTTCATCGTTGCGCTCGGCTGCAGTTTCGGATCTCAAACGAGTTGCATAATCAACTATCTGCCTAAGCGCTCTGTTGGGAGAGAAATCAATTACGTAACAGTGTTCCTTGACAACAGCCTCTTCCTCTCCTCCCTCGTTTGGATTGGCGTACTTATACGACCATGGCGATTGCACTCGAAATGCTGCTTGAAAATAAGTTTCAGGGCTTTGTAATTCACGAAGCATAAAAATTCCTGCCCAAGCAGGTACGGTGACGCCAGTCATCAATTTGCCACACGAAAGAGTTATTGATTTTGTCTCTTGTGGAATGTTCCCCATTGCCGCTCTCACGGGAGGAAGCGCCTTCTCACCCATTCCAGCTTTTGTTCCAGCGGCCACAACTATTGTGTAATCCCTAAAGAAAATGTTGTGGGAGGCTGAAAGCAAAGTACTCATAGCCACGCAAGCATCTACACTCGGCAGATACCAGACTGTGTGTTGCAGCGCCGTCAGCAGGTTTGTGTCCTCAAATGGAAGGGGTGGACGCTTATCGGTGGAGACACTTGCCCAAAGATCTGTGATGTTTTGACCTCGCAAAAGGTCTATCCACTTTTGGACTTCGTTCTCATGGATGAATTTGGGAATCCCATCATCCATTTTCTTTGTGCGGAAAAACTCTGTCAGGGAAAATTCGGAGAGATTATTGAGGGCAATCTCTTTTAGTGCATCCGGCATTTCATAAGCGAGTAGATGCATTTTTGGAAGTGATGCGTAGGGATTACCTGGGCCTTTCCACGCTTGCTTTGCTCGTTGTTCATCGCTATAGGTCCAGTTGAATACCTGATCTTCTAGAAACTCACCCTCAGTCAATGCCCGAAATGGCGTGCCTGAGAGATAGAGATAGTTGTGAATTACTAATTCAAGGGACTCTTCTAAATTCTTGGAGAAGTCTTCATCCAGATCTGGTGTATCAATCACGGCTTTCTCCGATGCGTCACCGCCAGATCCTGTTTCGGGATCACCAAGGTAAAGGGCTCTGGCTGCATCCCTCCAAGCGCCAAAGTGGTATTCGTCGATAACGACTGCGTCCCATTCGGCGAGATAGAGGCCCTCATTCTTTATTTTTGGGTTGCCTTCTGCATCATGGCCTAGAACATCTTGGAAGGATGCAAACCACACCAATGGCAGTTTTGAGTCAAGGTCTGGAACTGGATCACTTTTCCCTTTGAAACGCCAGTTAGGGAAATCGATGTGGCCGAGAAGATCATCTCTCCAAGCTCCCTCAACGGCTGGCTTGTAGGTTAGAACAAGAATTCTTGTCCATCCTAATTTCTTTGCTAATTGATATGTAGTAAAAGTTTTCCCAAAGCGCATCTTTGCGTTCCAAAGAAAATGGGGTGGGCTCTCAGGATCTGCGTTCTTGATCAAATAAGCTGCAGTCTGCTCGACCGCAACTATTTGCTCAGGTCTCATCTTGAAGGAATGCCTATTGAGCCATGATGCTAGGGTGCTGCCAGTTCTTACCGATGCTATGGCAGCGCGAACTTCAGCCTCAGTGCATTCATACCACTCACCATTGACATTGTGAGCACCAGCTTTTTCAAGTGCTCGGTGAATCTCTTTATCTCTGAATACTTCTCCGGTGTCGGTAATTGCGGCTTCGGTCAAGTAGAGCTTGTAGGGAGTTGTGACTGGCATTTTGACAGCTTCTAGTTGCTCTCTAATTCGCAGATTAACATTGCGCTGAGTTTCTCCAACTTTGATGAGTCCATTGCCTTGTCGCGCACCAATCCAGGCAGTCTCTGCATAGGCATCGATTGTGTAGGCGTAGATCTTGGGATGGCGAACACCGCCAACGAGGGAGACTGCCATTACGCCATTTCCTTGATCATCTCTGAAATGTAAGCTTGCTCGCTCTTAGTGATGCCATATTTCTTGAATAAATCAGCATCTGTCATTGGTTTAGAAAAATCTTGTATAGGCACCCAAGAATAAGTAGATCGCAAAGCATGTTGGCTTATCTTTCGAAGGGAAATTAGGAATCGTGCGAATCGCGTTGCTAAGTAGAGTGAAAGGTTTTCTGCCTGTTGCTGGTTGTCGAGTGGACCAGTAGCCAAATAGGTTTGAGTGCAGACGGAAGCAGGTTTCGCAATCAATGGCCGCCCAAGAACAACGTCAGGTAGCTTTGCGCCACCATCCGAACCGGCTTCCGGAATAAGCACTTTCCAAGCGTCAATAAGGCCTACATTTTTTGTTATCGCGTCACGTTGAATCCAAGCCTCCAGTCGTCTTCCACTTTTTACAGCATGGAGTTTAATTTCTCCGGCCTCTTTAGTTCCTTCTCGAAGTGGACGATAATTCGAAGCTAGGCCAAAAGGCGTATCCCCGGAAACAATTTCATCCAGAGTTCGCTCCTTTTTCCTTATCACTTTGTGGAGAATTTCAATCGCTCGGGCATCTCGAACAAAGACATCGAATTCATTTAGGGAGCGTTCGATTGGGCCGTGTCTATCCTGCCCTCGAACTATCGTGACCGAGCATGAGCCCTCGTCATCTCTTTTCCAAAGGAAGTAACAAACCCCTCCCTTGATGTCGACGCCAGGGAAAAGTTCTCCTGCATTAGGATAATCGACCATCACTCTAAGTCGCTTATCATTCAGCATTTGTTCGCGAAAAGAATCCAAACCTCGGCCACCAGCCATCCAACGAGAGGGGATTATCATCGCCAAATACTTTGGGTTCATTGTGATCGCTTGCCGCACAAAAACATCATAAAGAGGGGTCGCATTTGTTCCACCCCCTCCGCCATCCATTTGATAAGGAGGGTTCCCTACGATTACATCAAATTTCATGTTCATCTCCTTTTTGATTGCTTCACGGCCGCTGGCATGGATGAAACCGTAGGCATAGTTTTCTCTGTTTTCTCGTTCCAATTGAGCTCTTAATCCACCACATTCCGAACACCGACCGCCTTTATAGTGATGCTCGACCCTATCCATCCAGATGTTTCCATCGCTCGATGGCATTCGAACGGATGAATAATCGCTGGAGGCATCCTTTGAGCAATACACAGTTCTTCTTGCCATTAGCGAAGTGAGTTCTGTTATTGCAACGGCAAACACCATGTTTTTCAAGATGTGCTCTAACCGCAGTTTTTCATCTAGGAAAGCTTCCACTAATCCCACCATCAAGCGCTTGGTGATCTCACGCGGAAAAATTCCAGTCTTGCACCCAGGATCTAACCATCGCAGATCCGGATTGGTCCACACATCGCTGGGAAGAAGATCTAGCACTGCATTGGCAATTCGAGGCGGAGTGAAGACCTCATCATTGGAAAGATTCGAAATAACTTCCAAAATGTCAGGTTGGTTTTGCACGAAAATCACACTCGTCATCTTGTACTCCTCTCAGTTCCATTGCGAATAGGTCCGGACATTTTCGGTGCCTCTACACGATCGACTTCATATAACAGCGCGGCCCTGCCCTGCCAAACATGCATTGCCTGTTCAGGCTCAAACAAACTCATTATTGATGATGTCTGAGCCTCCTCGGTTTCCATCACTGCACCGAGAGTAGTCATACTTAGTGATAGGGACTTAGATTCAGGATGCCATTCGTAGTCAAATAGCGGCAAGCTATCGCGCTTAGTGGGTTTTCCGTTCGCATCAACGGTCAACATGTTTCCGATGATGAGGTTATGTTCGATGATCCACACCGCACTTTTCCAGATCGGACTTTTCTCGGTAAGACTCTTTCCCAGTTCATTGAAGTTCCAGGCCGTGAAAATGTTGACCAGCCGAGTGCGGGCACCAATTTCATGACCTTTAGTTCCGCCAATGATGTTGTCCTTTGAGATGTCAACGGCGTAAATTGATGACAGAACTTCAAGTGCATGAAACTGAGCCGACTCGACTGAATCGCCCGCAGGGAGCTTCTTATTCACATAAGCCTTAGCCACTTGATCGAGTTTTCTTTCAAGAATGGCTACTAGGAAATTCCCGTCTCCACATGCAGGTTCAAGAAATGTATGCGAGGGGTGTACTTTCCAAATAGATTTTGGGAGCAAATCGAGCATCTTTTCAACGGTGGAACTTGGAGTGAAAACCTCTCCCAAATCGCGGACTCGTTCGGCAGACTTCACCAAGCGTTCTTGGTCATCCTCACCGCATTTTGTCATGGTCCCTCGCACCCCTTTTGATGTGTAAAACAAATACCACGGGTTTATGGTTCGCCCAAAATCCCCACGAGGATCACACGCTACTTCTGCCATCATCATAGTATCGATGGTTTGCATAATGGGACGACTGGCAAGCATTCCAAATTTAAGAATGCCAATAATGACTTGTCTATGAGTTTACTCGAGACCTATTCCCAGCGCACTTACTTGCTCCTAGAGGCACGGTAGTTACCTGCCCGCCTCTCACATCCCTATTCGGGTAAAGAGGCCGTTACTCAGAACCTAATACAGAACGCCTAGTTGTCGGCACCAACACGTGCAAGCAACTAGGTGTTCTTTGCTTTACATAGAAGTGGCGAGATTTACAATATGGACTGTGCAAAAACTAACTACTCCGTGCGCTCTGCGGTATCTGTAAATTCGTCAATATCAATTTCCACACATTTGGCAAACCATTGACGGGCTTCATCTTTTCGGCCAGCACCAAAGATGGCGTCAGCATAGGCATAACGCAAACGCAGCGACCAATCTTGGTCTCATTATTTAATTCCTTGCAAGTTAGCGTAATAACGGCGGCATCAAATTCTCCTAAATCGCACAGCGACGGCTGACTGCCAGGTTATGCTCCAAGGTGTACATACACACCATATACAACCTTTGGATCTCTCGGAACTTCTCCCGGCTGAATAATCACAAACTCCTTGGGAATTCTGGAGTTCGAAGCTATGAGATGAGAATTGGCAGCACGAACCGCAGGCACATCCAGGAAAACCATGAACTTCAAGCTATCGGCTATCGGCGGGGCTGTTGATGCCTTGGTCTTTCCATTCAACAAGCCTTCGATGTCGGCAATGATGCGACGCTTTTGGTCTGCCCCATACCTCGTGCCGTTGTTGATTGGCACGTTGCACTTGACCTCGGCCACTAGCGGTGGGACATGAGCGAATGAAATATCGTAACCATTTGCGCTTGGCTTTGTGCTTAAGACGCCATTCCGAAGCCGTGTTACCACTGCATCATCCATTTGGAGGGTTTTCGCAACCCAGTCCACGAACCCGAGAGTAAGGCGCATTGTTAATGTGTTGTTGATGACAGATAGGACTGACTTTAGCTCTAATAAGGAGCTGAGATCCATCGCGCCAAAGTAGTCACTGCTGGGTAGGTGAAAGATGTCGCACAGGAAGGCATTAAAGCGCCGACGGAGTTCTTCGTCTCGGCGATACGCGGCGTTAGAGGACATGTATTGGGGCATAACGTTGAGCTAATCGGCTCGATGCCAAATGGCGACGAGTCCAGCGACCGAAGGGAGCGAGGTTGAGCGCCGGATTAGGTTTATAACTGGTCACTGATTGTTTCCCATTTGTTTTTATAGTCCGCAAGTAACTCACGGCTAATATTTGACACCCAAGGTTTTTCGCCGAACTCAACACCATGCTTTTCTTTGAACTTTCTAAGGAACTCATCATCTAGTGGAGCGAGGATTGCGTGCAGTTGGGACTGAGTGAGAACAAAGAATTGTGGTGGCTCGTTGCTATTTTCCGGTAGCTCGTTGCTATTTTCCGGTAGGTACACAAACACCCAAGGTTTCTCTGACTTAGTCGAAATACGCCCACTAAAAGTCCATTCCGGTTGCCCCGTGGTTTTTACTTCAACTACTACCACCCGATCAGAGCTGCCCGTAAAGGCAATGACATCAGCACGTTTAGCGTTGCCATATGTAATCGAAGCCGATACGCCAAGGCGTTGAAGCTGTGCAGCGACAAAATATTCTCCCGACATTGCAAGATGATACTTTTCAGCTTGGCTGGACATAAAAAACCTTACCTTCTAATTGAGGGGCTGTACGCCGTGGGCGTCCAGCTTGAGCGTAGGGTTAGCCGGCTTATTACGCAATGCCCGTCCCGTTTGCGAAGTGACCTGCATGTCATTTCTCGATGGTCGGGAGATGCACTGGTTGAACCGTGGATAGAGAAACCTGCCCAAAAGGCAGATCTCGAAATAACCTATAGGGAAATTATCGGAGAATCGGTTAAGTAAGTGCGCGCCCGAAGGGATAAAACTAGGCACTGGGAAACGGTGATTTATTTTGATTGAAACCCAATATATAAAGTTATTCTTCTTTATATGGATCTAGGACGCTTAGAACAGCTTGTGGCCACCTGGAGAAAAAATGGTGCATTCAATCAAGAACCTATCGATTGGTCGAGCGCCAAAGCTAATTGGAAAAAAGACCTACCCCACTTAAGTGGGTTTATACAAGAGTTACCAACCAAACTTGATCGAAATCTCATAAAGGAAGTTTTTGAAAATAATGAATATGGACTAGAAGCGAAGTTCGCAACGGTCATGATTTGGGGTTACGGAGTAGTTGGCTATGGATCATTCCGGACTAAGAAGATGTTTGCCAGCGCCGACTTCCAATCTAAGTTGGAAAAGTCTTTCCAGCTTTCACAATCTGAACTCCCACTTGAGGCCTATAGATTTCTGTCAATAAATAGAATCCAAATGTTAGGTCCTACATTTGCGACAAAGTGGATCTCATTCGCCTCACCACAATCAAACCCCGCCCCAATTTACGACTCATTCGTCTCTAAATGGTTCCAGCATTTCGCCGCCGACGCTTTTACGCCAATTCCAATATCCTCACTGCTTTGGAATGTTAGAACCTATTCGAAATACTTAAGTTGGATGCAGATTCAGGCCCACTCGTTCAATATGAAGTCAAATGATTTGGAATTGTTGATCTTCCAAGATGCTTTGAGAAGTTTCCCAAATTCTTCGAAATGGAAGAGTCTCAGTGATAATCCAAAAAAGTTAGATACATTGCAAAAGTTCGAAAGGCAAATCGTAAAAAGTGGGATCGAGAAAATGACAGTTAGAGCCGAAATATTAAGGGCGATGAGAATTTTGGAAGGTAAGTTTGGGGGCGATACTTTTCAACTCAAAGTAATTCGTCAACAAGTATTGTCCCAGGACAGCACTTTGAATGTAAATAGCATCAATACGCATATCGGATCTTTTATGTGTGCGAACGCACCGAAAAACCATGCGATCCAGTATCCGGATTTAATTAGGGTTGGACACGGTCTATACAGATTGAATCACTTAACCGCGACTGAAAATGCTACAGCGCCAATTAGGGATTTACTGAATCCCGAAAAGCATGAATCTCGAACTCCCCAGGCACTTTCAAACCAGTCTCGCTTACCTGAAGAAAAGGAACAGTTCCAAACCAAAATTCACTTATTTAAAAGTGATAAATTTGTTGATCACCAGAAAGTGCTGCAACCCAAATTCATCTTTGCGGTAGATGGATCCAACGCTGCGACTGGATATGTTAATGATGTGAGGAGTACTTCGCTTGCTGACTTAGTAAGCCTTAGGGCTGCTATTGCAAAGAAATTCCCAGAATGGGAAGTACATATATTTGTCGATCCTGGTTTTAGATGGTATTTGGATAAAGACGAAAAAGAAAGATTTGTTAAACTTGAGAGGTCTAAATGGCTCACACAAACACCAAGTGGTATTGAAGGTGACGAAACGATTTTGGAGTGGTGTGAGAACCAGTCTGCCTGCGTAGTCAGCGGAGATGAATTCGCAAAATGGCACGCAAGACATCCTTGGCTATTCGAACCAAACAGGCGTTTATCTGTGAAAAAACTACCAAAAGACGAGTGGTTTATAAAGTTTAGTCCCCCAAGAAGGCGCTAACGACAAGTTCAATCAATAATAATATTTTTTAACATAAGAAGATTGAATCGCGTCGGCTCCAAGGGCTTGTTATGCCACTGTTAGTGGTTATTAGAACTACCAATTAACCACCCTTAAGTGGTTAAAGTTGATTGCATCTACCCCGGATTTATTTAAATATCCGGACAACGGAAAGTCATCTGTTAAGACAAGGTAATTATTTTTCGCGTCATCGATTATTGATGTATCCGTTAATCCGTACTTTGTGAAGCAATCGTTCTTGGACAGACTCGCGCTTGTTTCATAAACCTCAAAAAGATTATTAATGTAATCTGAAAACGCCGTGTAGAATTCGGTCTGCAACCCTTCTGGAAGTTGATTCAGGTGGTTGCTCACTTCCGTAAGAATGCTTGGCGTCGTGCGAACCGTCTTGAAATATTCAACGAATCGTTTAACAAGCATGAAATCATCTTTGTTGAATGTCTTTGTTCTCTTAAACCTAGCAATCCGGTCTTGATCGTAGGAGCCAACAACGAGCAATAACAAAAGATTCGTATCGATGATGACTCCCTTTCCTCGGTACTTTTCAAGTATTTGGTCGATATTTTGACTCATTTATACATTTCGAATTTTCATCGAAATAACTTTTTCGGTAGTTGAGTCTATTTTGAATTGTTTGTACTCTCGCTTGGCACCTGCACCAGTTAATTGCGTCAAACCGATAGAAGGTGGGTTGTAACCAAGTGTAATTATCCAGTATTCCTCGTCGTTGGATAACTCCACTTCTTCAAGGGCCAGATTGTGGTATCCGCTCTTATAGAGTTCGTTGAAGTAGGCCAACGCCGCTTCAGCTGCCTGTTTTACTTCGATCATGGATCCTCCAAATAAATTATTGGGCATAACGTAAAGCAGATACCTCAAAGGTGCCTGTAAAAGCACCTTTGAGGTGTATAAACCGGTCATGCGTAATGCAATTCCACGTATTTATTGAGGATGAAGTCATGGCATCCCCTAATTTGTCTGATAAAAGCACCACTGTAAAACCTCCCATGTTGCTTGACCAAGTACGCGATAAGTTGCGTGTGAAACGCTACAGCATTCACACCGAGCAAACTTATCTGGACTGGATTAAATGCTATATTTCCTTCCACGACAAGAACAGCACCTCAAAAATCTGGCGCCGATTTAAAATGTGGAGTGTGCAAAAACTAACTACTCTCGGCGCTCCCCCGGTTCAATCGTCATGCACCAGAGTTATGACAACATTTCCCTTCTTGCGCCCGGTGTCGACGTAGCGGTGAGCCTCGGCGATCTGCTCGAACGGATAGCGCCGATCAATGACCGGTCTGAATTCTCCCGCCTGAGCTAGTTTCGCGAGGAAGCGCAAATCCTCTGCCCGTTCGGCGGCTGGCCCAGCGATGATCTTCTTGCTGCTCGTTATCGAGACCCATGGAATCGGAAGCATCTCTGGCAGTCCAGCTAATACCAGAAGAAGACGTCCTCCTTTCTTAAGCGAATCCTTGCTGCGAGAGAAAGGCGCCGTGCCAACGGTGTCAACAATAAGGTCATAGGTTTCACCATTCCGCGTGAAGTCCTCTCGGGTGTAGTCAATGACATGCGTGGCGCCCAGAGAGCTCACCAAATCCATGTTCGCGGCACTGCATACTCCTGTCACTTCTGCCCCGAAATGCTTGGCGAGTTGCACGGCAGCGGTTCCTACACTGCCCGAAGCACCGTTGATAAGTACTTTTTCCCCACTCTGAAGCTTTCCTCTTCTGAAGAAATCCAACGCTGTTGTCCCGCCAAACGACATTGCGACGGCTTCATCGTAAGGCAGATGGGGCGGTTTGAGTGCGATTGCTCCATCTTCTGGCATGCATTTGTACTCCGCGTGAGCCCCCATTTTGAAACCGCTCATGGCGAAAATCGAGTCCCCAACTTTGAATTTGCTGACGCTTTTGCCGATTGATTCAATTTCGCCAGCGAGTTCTGTTCCCAGAATGGGTTTCCTTGGTTTCGTGATGCCAAAAACCAGACGCGAGATGAGTTCGAATCCCTTAGGAAGATTGAGAGCGCGCAATCTGCAATCCGCCGATGTGACCGTTGTTGCATGTATTTTTATCAGGACTTCATTCTCCTTGGGGGTGGGTTTTTCGACCTCCTTTAATTGAAGAACTTCGGGCGGCCCATACCTGTTGTAGACGATTGCGTTCATCTTTCTCACATTCATGGGCTTCTCTCAATTCCTAGCTCGTAGGCTTCCTTGATAGGTCGGGCCATATTGGTCAACTCTTCTTTGGATTTTTCAACTTGTTCGGAAGTTTAGGCTTAGGTTTGTCGTTTAGGTAGTTTTCGGAGGTGATAACTTTGCGCCCAGACTTGGCTTCAAGCTGGAGACGGGCGTTGCCCGCGACGGAGCCGCCTTCTCTTGCTGCCTGCTTGTTCTTCAGGAAGCCTTGTGCATCTTTGTTGCAAGCCATTTCTTAAATGGTTCGGCCTTGGGGCTGGGGATGGACTGGATGATGCGGAATGCGGCTTCGGTATTGACGCAATCGGTTTTGTATGTCTTGCCGTCAGAGGAGAATAACTTCAGTTGTCTACAAATTGTAGATAACTGAAAACCGCTGGCGGTCTCTTCTCGCCGCTTCATGGCCGTCCAATACTTGGTTGGTGCCTCGCTGTCGGTCAGAGCGGCGATGATGTCCACAACGGAGAAGAACCACTGCTCGTCATACCAAATGCGGCGAATTTGCTTCGCCCCGAAAACAATCATCTTACCTTGTGAATCTGTCGGGAGTTCTTCGCTCATGGTGTTCTCCCCCTCTTAAAACTGGCGTTGTCGTGGTTTATTTTACGGGCGGTTGTGGTGATTTATGACAGTGGATTTAATGGTTCTTATGCTGCCAGGGTTGGTGCTTGGTAACTGTAGTGGACTTCGTTTGGTCTGCGATAGTTCATCGCCGCGCCCCTCCCCCGCAACGCGCAGTCATTTAACGATAAACCTTCTTGCTTTTCAAAATTTTCATCTCTTTTTTTACTGGCAATTTTCATGGACATTTTTTGACCCTTCTTTTTCTACGTTCGAAGGGTGATTCTTATTTCTAGAACTGACAAGGCCGCCGATTTAAAATCTGGGTGTGCAAGATGACACCGGTTGAATATGAAGCAGCACATGAAGTCGTTGACAAGGAGTTACTTGTTGCGTGAAACTACATACACCTGTCAACCAAACCGACAACAGCGCTAGATGTCCAGGTCGCAGCAAGTCACAGATCACGCTTGAAAAAGGGAGACGCATCATGAGTACCCACGTCGTCACCAACCAGGCGGCACCGCGTGTGGACATTGACGAGTTCGCCACAAACGTGCCGCTGGTCGAGGGAGTCAACCGCTACGACGCGGCCTGGGCGGTGCCCCAACTTCACCGGGTCGGCCAGCACGTCGGAACAGAACAGTTCCAGCACGATGCGGAACTGGCCAATAATGTCGAACCTGTGCTTCATACTTTTGACCGCTACGGCAACCGCATCGATGAGGTCGACTATCACCCGGCTTACCACCGCATTATCGGAGCGTCCATTGAACATGGCGCGCATACGTCAGCCTGGGCGGAACCCAAACCAGGTGCGAATGTTGCCAGAGCCGCGACATTCATGATGTTCGCTCAAGTGGAAGCCGGCCACGCCTGCCCGGTTTCGATGACGCATTCAGCGGTTCCTGTGCTAGCCGGCTTGCCCGAGCTGGCCGCGCAATGGATGCCACGCTTACTCAGCCGGTCATACGACGGAACGCTTGCGGTGGGAAAACCATCGGCACTCATCGGAATGGCGATGACCGAGAAGCAGGGTGGGTCTGATGTCCGTACCAACACGACCGTAGCTGTGAACGCCGGAGACGGCACCTGGCAACTCACCGGCCACAAATGGTTCGTCAGCGCGCCAATGTCGGATGCCTTCCTAGTGCTGGCTCAAGCGCCGAGGGGTCTAAGTTGTTTTCTCGTGCCTCGCGTGCTGGATGACGGCACGCGAAACGTTTTCATGATCCAGCGGCTGAAGGACAAACTCGGAAATCGCGCGAATGCCTCTAGTGAAGTGGAGTTCGAAAAAACGGTCGGATTCCTTGTCGGTGACGAGGGTCGGGGCGTACCTACCATCATGGAGATGGTCTCGCTCACTCGGCTCGATAACGTCTACGGAAGTGCGGCTGGGATGCGCCAGTCGGTCTCCGAGGCGCTCTGGCACGTGCGGCATCGCGCCGCATTCGGCGCGCTGCTGGTGGACCAGCCGGTGATGACCGCCGTCGTTGCAGATCTCGCCCTCGAATCGGAGGCGGCAACGGTAACGGCACTGCGTCTGGCCCGAGCATACGATGACGACGCATCCGACCAGGAGATTGCCTTCCGCCGACTGGCGACCGCGGTCTCGAAGTACTGGATCTGCAAACGCGGACCCGAGCATGCGTACGAATCGCTGGAATGTCTCGGTGGCAACGGTTACATCGAGGAGTCCCCGCTCGCTCGCCGTTACCGAGAACAACCCGTCATGGCGATCTGGGAAGGGTCTGGCAATGTGATCGCACTTGACGTTCTGAGGGCGCTGAGGGGCGAACCGGAGAGCGCCGTCGCCTTTGAAGATGAGGTGTCGTTGGCTGCTGGAGAAAATCCGCTGCTAGATGCGCATCTCGAGTCGACGCGTCGGTTGTTGCGTGAAGTGGTAGAGGCGGATGCGTTTGTCTCAGTCACCCACTCACGTCGGCTGGTCGAGCAACTTGCCCTCGCTCTGCAGGCCTCGCTGCTTGTGCGCACCGCGCCGAGCGCAGTCTCCGACGCGTTCATCGGGGCTCGATTCGGCGAGGGACGTGGGCACCTATATGGGGTGCTGCCCGTTGGGGCCGATCTGATGGCGATCCTCGAACGGCACTGAGCGAGAGCCGCGCCACATCGCCGAGGTCATTATGCGCACACTATGGAACATTTTAGGAGTGCTGGCATCCGTCTATGCGGCGCTGCTCATTGGTCTGTTCCTGTTCCAGTCACAACTGGTCTATTTTCCCGAAGTAGACCGCGAGTTCTCCGCGACGCCGCGCGACGCGGGTCTCGAATATGAAGAGGTGCGGCTCAACACCGGCGACGGGGAAAGCCTGCACGCCTGGTTCGTTCCGGTGCCGCAGCCACAGGGAACCGTGCTGCTGTTCCACGGCAATGCCGGCAACATCTCCCACCGCCTGGGATATCTGTCCATGCTCCACCGGCTCGGTTACTCCAGCTTCATCTTCGACTATCGGGGCTACGGCAAGAGCAGTGGCAGACCAAGCGAGCAGGGAACCTACCGGGACTCCGAAGCGGCCTGGCATTACCTTACCGTGGTCCGGAACATTGAGCCCCGGCGCATCGCGCTGCTGGGCGAATCCCTCGGCGGCGCGGTGGCGGCGTGGCTCGCATCACGCCAACAGCCCGGAGCGCTGGTGCTTGCCTCCGTCTTCATCTCGGTGCCAGACCTTGGGGCCGAAATCTATCCGTTCCTGCCGGTGCAGCTGCTGGCGCGCTTCGACTACAACACCCGTGCTTACCTCCAGAATGTAGAAGCCCCTGTGCTCATCGCCCACAGTCGCGAGGACGATATCGTCCCCTACCGCCACGGCCAGGCACTGTTCGAAGCGGCGCGCGAGCCCAAGACCTTTCTGGAGATGCGCGGCGGTCACAACGACAGCTTCCTCTTCAGCCAGGAGATCTGGGTCCGCCAGCTAGGTGCCTTCCTCAATCGCTACGTGGGCAACCCGGCAGTGCCTAACCCGGCCGGAAATCCAGCGAAATCCTAAGGTGTGACCCCCAACCTTCTGATCCGTAGTCAGATTGCTTAGTTGATTTCTACGCTCAGTTACGCCCATTCGAACGCAATTCCCAAATTCCATTCAACGGGTAATAGTGTCTAGCTTTGCCTGTTTTCGGCTATCTAACGGAATGGGAACGGACTGAATAAGACAATCTTAAGTAGAGGAGTGGACTACTGCAGAATTTGGTTGCCTTATCTTTTAATTTTATATCCTGAGGGACATTTGGGTTTAACTGCTGTTATTTTCTTTACGAATTTGCCTTTAATGCAGGTGATTGTTGTTGGTTTCTTTGCAGCTACCTTAGCGTCTGCCACTGCCTTCGCTTTCGCATCGCTCAGGATTTTATCGGCTGCGGCTTTATCGGCGGCGGCTTTATCGGCGGCGGCTTTATCTGCTGTGGCTTTCTCGGCGGAGGCGAGGGCGGCGATGGCGGCGGTGTGGGCGGCTTTGGCTCTGGCGGCGTTGGCGGCGGCGGCGGCGGTGATGGCGGCGGCGAGAGCGGAAGAGGCGAGGGCGGCCCAAGAGGAGGCCTCTCCGGCGGCGGCGTCGGCGGCGGCGGCGGCTTTGGAGGCGTC
>JBCKHR010000008.1:0-45367 GCA_038905755.1 Candidatus Planktophila sp. | reverse complement strand
ATCGAGGCATTCCTCCCGTTACAGAGAATCTCGTAAATTGCTCCACTGGGTCCAGATTTGGCATAAATTTGCGTGCTACGGAAAATTCCAGAGGTTTGAGTGAGATGGGTATCAATCTGCCATGTAAAGGGTTTCTCTCGGATTGCAAGTCTTCCATTTGAGCCACTGCAGATCCGCAGATAACAATTTTTACTTTAGAATCATCTCTGTACTTCTCCATTGCGGCTTGAACTGTTGAGAGAGAGCTCTCGACCTCACTTGAGTTTTTTCCGAGTAAATATGGAAACTCATCTAGAATTACTAGGGTCTTAGTTTTACCTATTTGAAAGATAAGTCGGAATAAGTCTTCCAAGTCTTTGATTGCGGGAGTAAACCCGAGGACTCCTTCCATTTGTTCCGCCAGTTTTGATAACTGTTGTGTTGGAGTGGTGTTCTCCGCTACGAGAACCAGGGCTGGCTTTCCATGTGCGAACTTTCTCAATAACCAACTTTTCCCAACTCGCCGCCTCCCAAAGAGATTGATTGGCTCTCTTGATGAGCCGTCCCACCAATCATTCAGGCGAATTAACTCACTTTCCCGCCCTAAGAACTCGTCCTCTCGAGACCAGTCGTAGATTATTATGCTCATTCGTCTTCCACCCTCTTCTTGCTTCTATTACATTCCCGTATTCATTCCGTATAGCTTGGATTATTATAGCCGTAACTATTATAGCCGTAACTATTATAGTCACGGCTATAATAGAATGGTAATTCCACGCTTGATTCTTGAAAAAATCAGACAAAGAGCCGCTGATTATAAAACCCAAATCAGCCCGATTAGCCGAATATGCCCTACCGTCCTCTGGGTCTGGTGGGGTTTTTATTTAGCGCCTAACTCTCATCTCTATAAATAATAATGTTGGTTTTTTTGCGGTGGGCTAGCTCTTTAGGCGGATTTGCTGCTATTAGCGCATCGACTTCAATGCGCAACTTAGCTACTTCTAGCGCCATGTTGGCTATCGCGCTCTCCAGCGAAATAATACGCTTAACCCCAGCGTGATTGATTCCTTCTCCGACTAATCGTTGGACTACGCGAAGGAGGGCGATATCGCGTAACGAATAACGGCGATTGCGCCCCTCGGTTCTATCTGGAGAAACTAAACCTATCCGATCGTATTGGCGCAAAGTTTGCGGATGCAAACCTGAGAGTTCGGCAGCTACGGAAATTACATATACCGCTGCGCCATCGTCAGGCACTTCTTCTTTCTGGATTTCACTCATGATTGCGCTTTCTTATTAAAATCTAAGCGAACATCGTGATCTTGCGTTGCTTGCGCAAATTCTTTTAACGCCGCTAACGCTTTACCATCAACGCGTTGTGGAACTTGGACTTCAACGCCTACCAATAAGTCTCCGGTGATACTACCTTTAGTAACACCGCGCCCTTTAACGCGAAGAACGCGACCATTTGGTGTACCAGCAGCTAAGCGAACCGTTACATCTTCGCCGCTAAGAGTTGGGACTTTAATATCGGCGCCTAGCGCTGCTTCGGCAAAAGTTACCGGCAGCGTCATGGTTAAGTTTTCAGCTTTTCGCGAAAAAATTGGATGCGTTTTAACATGTAACAAAATAAATAAATCTCCAGCTCCAGCTTCACCTGCTCCGCCTTTGCCTTTAACGCGGATCCTGGCGCCGTCATGTACACCTGCCGGTACTCGAGCGGTAATGTTCTGGGCAGGACCTCGATCGTGTGAAAGTTTGAGCTCTAAAATTGTGCCGGAAATAGCTTCTCGAAAAGTTATGGTGGCCTCTGTCTGTAAATCTTGCCCTTTGCGCGGACCGCGGCGGATTCCGCCACCGAATAAATTAGCAAAAATATCTTGTGGGTTTCCTCCGCCGAAAATATCATTGAAATCTCCGCCTTGTGGTACGCGAAAGCCCCCCCGTTGAAATAAGGTGCGCGCTCCATCGTATTCGGCGCGCTTTTTAGTATCGGAGAGAATTTCATACGCCTCTGAAACTTCCTTAAAACGGTCTTCCTTTACTGTGTCGCCTTTATTTTTATCGGGGTGCAATTCGCGCGCCAAAGTGCGATATTTCTTCTTAATTTCATCGCTTTGGGCGGTTTTGGCAACGCCAAGGACTTTGTAGAAATCTTTCTCGTACAAGTCCTTGGCAGCCATATTTAATTACTCGCCAAAATCGGATCGGTAACGCCAACGCGAGCAGGACGCAAAATGCGTTCTTTATATTTATATCCGGATTGCATAATCATTGTTGCCGTTGGTACTGCAACATCGGCGGATGTCTCATGTAAAAGCGCTTCGTGAAGTTGCGGGTCGAAAGCATCGCCTTTGGTTCCATACTTCTCTAAACCAAAGCGGGAAGTAATCGCAGTCAATTGATCAGCAACTGCTTTAAAGCCACCGTTTAATTCACCGTGCTCATCGGCGCGATCAACATCATCGAGCAGAGCTAACAACTCAGTTAGCACCGCGCCGATGGCTAGATCGTGAGCAAGGAAGCGGTCGCGTTCGACCCGTTTGCGATAATTTGAGTACTCCGCTTGCAAGCGTTGTAAATCAGATGTGAGTGCAGTAACCGGATCAATTTCGTATACCGGCTCGCCCGCCGCGCTTACTTCTTCAATAGTGGCCTCGTCAGACATTACGCCTGCTCGTCAACTATTTCGGCATCTTCTACGCCATCTTCTGGGGGCGCGCTCTCGCTAGCCTCGCTTGCTTTCGCGTACAACGCCGCGCCAAGTGCCTGACTCACGGTGGCAACTTTCTGCGTTGCAGACTTAATCATTTCGAAGTTAGCCCCACCTAGCGCAGTTTTTAGCTCTTCCAGGGCTGCCTGAGTTTCTTCTTTCTTAATAAGAGCATCGCCTTCGCTTAACTTCTCGTTGTTATCTGCAATGAACTTTTCAGTTTGGTAAACAAGAGAATCTCCGTTGTTGCGAAGCTCTGCCTCTTCTTTACGTTGGTGATCTTCTTGCGCATGCGCCTCGGCATCAGCCATCATGCGATCGATTTCTTCCTTAGAAAGTGCGGAGCCGCCGGTAATAGTCATGCTCTGTTCTTTCCCAGTTCCAAGATCTTTCGCTGAGACATGCACGATTCCGTCAGCATCGATATCAAAAGTAACTTCGATTTGTGGAACTCCACGTTGTGCTGGAGGAAGCCCGGTAAGTTCAAACATGCCGAGTTTCTTGTTATAGGCGGCCATTTCACGCTCACCTTGGTAGGCCTGAATTTGTACTGCCGGTTGATTATCATCGGCAGTTGTGAAAATTTCACTACGTTTTGTGGGGATTGTGGTGTTGCGCTCGATCAACTTAGTCATAACTCCACCCTTGGTTTCAATTCCAAGAGAGAGCGGTGTGACATCGAGTAGAAGAATATCTTTAACTTCCCCTTTTAATACCCCGGCTTGCAGGCAAGCGCCAACGGCTACAACTTCATCAGGGTTCACTCCTTTATTTGGTTCTCTTCCGCCAGTTAATTCACGGACGAGATCGACAACTGCTGGCATACGAGTCGAACCGCCCACAAGTACGACCGAGTGAATATCGGCAATTGGAATTCCAGCATCTTTGAGAACTGCTTGGAATGGTTTCTTGCAACGCTCTAATAGCGCAGCAGTTAAAGTTTGGAACTGAGCGCGAGTAATTGTTTCATCTAAGAAGAGTGGATTCTTTTCCGCATCTACTGTGATGTAAGGCAAGTTAATTGCTGCTTGTTGTGATGAAGATAGTTCGATCTTTGCCTTTTCAGCTGCTTCACGGATACGTTGCATCGCCATCTTATCTTTAGTTAAATCGATTCCATTTTGTGCGCCGAAAGTTTGAACTAAGTGATCAACGAGAACTTGATCCCAGTCATCTCCACCGAGATGGTTATCACCGTTAGTTGCTTTAACTTCAATAACGCCATCACCGATTTCAAGAAGTGAAACGTCAAAAGTTCCACCACCTAAGTCGAAGACGAGAATTGTTTGTTCTTTATCTGCCTTATCTAAACCGTAAGCAAGGGCAGCTGCAGTTGGTTCGTTGATGATACGTAAAACATTTAAGCCCGCAATTTCGCCAGCTTCTTTAGTTGCTTGGCGTTGTGCGTCGTTGAAATATGCAGGAACGGTGATAACGGCATCGGTCACGGTTTCACCGAGATAGGCCTCGGCATCGCGCTTAAGTTTTTGTAAAATGCGCGCAGAAATTTCTTGTGGTGTGTACTTCTTGCCATCAATATCGATACTCCATGAAGTACCCATGTGGCGTTTGACCGAACGGATTGTTCGATCTACGTTTGTGACGGCTTGGCGCTTGGCGATCTCTCCCACCAAAACTTCACCATTTTTTGCAAAGGCGACGATTGACGGAGTCGTGCGAGCGCCTTCGGCGTTAGCGATAACGGTGGGTTCGCCACCTTCAAGGACTGCTACGCAACTATTAGTGGTACCTAAGTCGATTCCAACTGCTCTAGCCATTACTTTTTGCTCCTTCTGACCGATTCTCGAGCCTGATATAGGGTCGAGGTACTTTCTAACCTGAGCCAATCTTACCCATAAAGTTGAGTCGGAGCGACTCAGGTTTGCTTCAATGGAACAGATTGAGAGGCACCTTTATTCCCGCCAATTCACTTACCCTTACCGCATGAATCTCTCACTTCTGAATCTAGCCGCGGCTGGCGTTGCAATTGCGATCACCGCCGTGGCCCTTGTTCTCATCACAATTCGAAGTCGCCACCTTTTCTTAATTTATAAAAAGGGCACCGCTGACCCAACGCGTAGCGACGCTCGTGGCAAACGATTAGTGATGGCGCTGCGAGAGATTCTTGGCCATACCAAGATGCTCAATTTAACTATTGTCGGTTTTGCGCACTGGTTTGTGATGGTTGGTTTCGTTGCACTCTTTGGAACTTTGATAACAGCTTATGGAAAACTTTTTAATCCGCGCTTTGCGCTTCCCGTAATTGGACATTTTTGGCCTTATGAATACTTGACCGAAGTTATCGCTTGGTTAACTGGTTTTGGAATCATAACTCTGATCGTAATTCGCCAAGTAAACCGAATTGTTAAGAAAGGGCGAACTTCACGCTTCTTCGGTTCAGGGATGAAGAAAGCATATTTCGTCGAAGCAACTATTTTGGTAATTATTATCTGTGTAATTTTTTTACGTGGTCTGGAAGGCGCTCTCTCGGAGGAAACTGTGCGCAATCGCCACTACATCACAACGTGGTGGCTTGCTTCGATGCTCAAGTCGCTCACGTTGAGCCAACTCACTTCTTATATTCAATTAATCGCTGCAGTAAAGATTATTATTTCGATGGCATGGTTTATTGTGATTGCAACTAATTTAACAATGGGTGTTGCTTGGCACCGTTTCTTGGCACCATTTAATATTTATTTCCGGCGCAACGCAAGCGGTAAATCATCCCTTGGCCCTTTACCCGAGATGCTCTCACATGGGAAAGTAATTGATTTCGATAATCCGGCAGATGACGATGTCTTTGGTTTAGGAACACGATCAGATATCTCATGGAAAGGCCTACTCGACATGGGTTCGTGTACCGAGTGCGGCCGTTGCCAAGACGCATGTCCAGCTTGGCATACAGATAAACCGCTCTCTCCCAAACTTTTAATCATGGCAATGCGCGACCACGCAATGGCTAAAACCGTTGAAAGTGAAGTGCTAGTGGGTGAAGGCGCACCTATCTCGCTCGATGTTTTATGGTCTTGTACAATGTGCGGCGCTTGCATTGAGGAATGTCCCGTCGATATCGAACATATCGATCACATTATTAATATGCGTCGTTTTCAAGTTCTCGTTGAATCAGAGTTTCCCTCCGAGCTCGGTGGAACTTTTCGTAATTTAGAACAAGCAGGTAACCCATGGGGTGCTAATCGAAGTGAGCGTGAAAACTGGATTGCTGAATGTGACTTCCCGGTTCGCGTCGTTGAAGGGGAACTTCCAGAAGAAGTTGAATACCTCTTCTGGATTGGTTGTGCCGGTGCTTACGATGAGCGGGCAAAGAAAACTACCAAAGCGGTCGCCGAACTTTTGTATATGGCTGGAGTTAACTTCGCAGTTCTTGGAAAGCGTGAGACATGTACCGGCGATCCTGCGCGCCGCTCTGGAAATGAATACCTATACCAAATTCTTGCTAAAGAAAATATTGAAACTTTCACAGAAGTTTTTGGTGAACGGCCAAAAGGTAAGAAGAAAGTTGTTGTTACCTGTCCGCATTGCTTTACAACAATCGGTCGTGACTATGCTCAAAGTGGTTTTGAATTAGAAATGGTTCACCACACTCAATTGCTCAACGATCTGGTGAAAGAGAAGCGGCTAATCCCAATTAATAAGAGCGATAAACCAGTGACTTATCATGATCCTTGCTACTTAGGCCGTCATAATGAGATTTACCAACCACCTCGCGAACTTCTTGGTGCCACCACCAGCGTTGAAATAACTGAAATGCCACGTAATAAGGAGCGTTCCTTCTGTTGTGGTGCTGGTGGGGGACGAATGTGGATGGAAGAGAAGATCGGCGCGCAAATAAATCTAAATCGCGTTGATGAGGCGCTCGCAACTGGAGCGGAAGAAATTGCTGTGGCATGCCCCTTCTGTCGAGTGATGGTTGGCGATGGCGTTAACGAGCGCCAATCAGAGGTTGAGGTCTTGGACATCGCGCAGATGCTCTTGCGGAGCGTTAAACCCGTAACGAATTAGGGCGAATTCTCAGGAGCCTTCCAGTTAATGAGAGCGCTATCGGAGGCATGATTTTATATCATTGAGCTCGACTTGACTTTTTGCCCTATTTTTGCCCGCAACTCTGTCCTCTTACGAGGGACCAATTGCTTGGCGTTGGAACTACAGCTTTTACATAAAGAGCCTCGTAAATACCTTAAGCCGAACTCCTAGAATCTCGTGATATAGTAAATTCACTATAGGAGGTCAAAGTGGGCGCTAACATACTTAAGGGACTTAGGAAAGCTGCCGGAATTTCACAAACCGAACTCGCTTTACGAAGCAATAGCTTTCAGGCAAATCTCTCATCGATTGAAAATGGAAGTACCGACCCCGGGCTTTCAACGATTGAAAACTGTCTTTCCGTACTTGGATATTCATTAATTCCGGTTCCTACAACTAAACCATGCGTTGCATATTTTGCCCTCAATATCTCTGAAGCGATAACTTCGGGCAAGGATTCAAAGGCGTATCGCTTATTTATTCAATTAAATGACAATCTGGCTTCGCTAGAACCAGGCTTGCGCCATGCCTTATCTCTGACTCCACCACCGGCTACTGGTGACTTAAGGTTTGACGCACTGATTGCAGCTCTTGTTGAGTATCAACTCTCTAACACTTCGTTGCCCACTCCAGCATGGGTTAAAGAGCCGGCCCGTAAATTGCAGACCCAATGGATAGTTGATTCTCATGAAACGTCGGTAACAAAATTGATTAAGAAAACACCAAAGGCATTTCTTCGACACAATGTACTCATCGATCAAGCCGAGCTTATAAGCGTTTAAAAATGGATTTATTTGATAGAGGTGAAATTGAGCGGCTCATTAAGCTCGTTGCCCTGAAATTGAATGAGGCAGGAATTTCTGGGCAGATTTCAATCGTTGGCGGAGCGGCAATTTCATTAGCCTATGTTAGAGAGCGTGATGCAACGACAGACATCGACGCCATACTTCCGAATGACTCGAGAGTCAGCAAAGTTATTTCTCAAATAGCTGAAGAAGAGCGACTTGAAAGTAATTGGATCAATGACGCCGTGATGGGCTGGGTTCCTTTCGAGATTGAAACCCAATGGATTGAACTCTTCCGTGAAGGCAACATCATTGTACGAATTGCAACTGCCGAACTTCTGCTTGCGATGAAATTGCGGGCGGACCGTGGAAGACGAGACCGTCCAGATATAGAAGCCTTAATCAAACTATGCGGAATCACAACTATTAAGCAAATCGACGACTTATTCGAATCTTTCTATCATCAGGAAGTACTGAGAACCGAAACTCGCGATGTGGTCGCGCAGATGCTCTTGCGGAGCGTTAAACCCGTAACGAATTAGGGCAAACTCTCCATCGCTTTTAGCGTTGCGATTCGCTCTCCGATTGGAGGATGAGTTGAAAAGAGTTTAGAGACCGCTTTTCCATCCAGTGGAGATTCAATCCAAATGTGGGCAACCGAAGTTGAACGTTGTCGCACCACCGTTGAATTAGCGGCTAGAACTTCTAAAGCCGACCTTAAGCCAGCGGGGTTGCGGGTAAAGGAGACTGCAGTTGCATCAGCTAACGATTCACGTTTCCGTGAAATCGCAGATCTTAAAAGAATCGCTGCAATGGGGGCGAGGATTAAGATAACGATGGAGATAATTAAAAGAATTGGATTGCCGCCACTTCCACCACCACGACGACCACCGCCGAACCACATCATTCTCAGCAACATATCGCTAAGAATCGCGATGGCTCCTGCGGTAGTTGCCGCAACGGCTGAAACCAAAGTGTCGCGATTTCCAACATGGGACATCTCGTGGGCGACAACGCCTTGTAATTGATCGCGATCCATCACATCAAGCATGCCGGTAGTAAAAGCGATTAGCGCGTGCTCCGGATTGCGTCCAGTTGCAAATGCATTTGGTGCCTCATCGATGACGATGGCAACTTTTGGCATCGGTAAACCACTAGCGATACAGACTTCGTTAATCAAATTAAAGAGGTTTGGGTTATCGCTCTCTTGGATCAACTTTGCACCTGTCATTGTGATGACCAATTTGTCAGATGCGTAGTACGAACCCCAAACAGAGATCAGTGCAATGCCGACCGCGATTGGAACAATGCCAACGGTGCTGCCGCCGAAATAAGTCAGCGCGGCATAGACAATGAGCCCCATGAGCAAGCCCATGGAGCCAAGTAGGGCGAAAGTTTTGCGGTGATTGGCCGCCTGCGCAGTTCTAAAGTTCATTATAAATTAGAACTTAACGTTTGGCACTTGGCGCGATGCCGCATCTTCCACTTCGTAAAATTCACGTTCACTTACTTTAGCAAAACCTGCAAAGAAGTTGGTTGGTACGGTCTTTACCGCAGTATTTAAGCTGCGCACACTGTCATTATAAAACTGGCGTGCGAAAGCAACTTTATTCTCCGTTGTGGAAAGTTCTTCTTGTAGCGCAAGAAAGTTAGTTGATGCTTTTAAATCAGGATATGCCTCAGCAACTGCGAGTAAACCTCGGAGCGCTTGAGTAATCATTCCATCAGCTGCGGAAACATCTGCAACTCCAGTTGCAGTCGTTGCTTTAGCGCGAGCGCTGACTACTGCATCAAAAGTTGTCTTTTCGTGCGCAGCATAACCCTTAATAGTTTCAACTAAGTTAGGAATCAAATCGAAGCGGCGTTTTAGTTGTACCTCTATCTGCGCCCATGCTTCATCAACCGAGATGTTTAAGCGGATGAGGCGGTTATATTGAGCAACAAGGAAGAGCGCGATTAGCGCGATTACACTTAAAGCAATAGTTATTTCCATAATTAATTAAACCTCTCAATCCGCGGGGAAATTCCCGTTATTTAATTTTACTCTGGTGAAAGTTTATAAAGGAACGGCTAGGAGTTGGCCCACGCTGTCCTTGATAGCGAGAGCCATACTTAGCGCTCCCGTAAGAGTATTCGGCGGGTGATGAGAGTCTGATCAGACATAGCTGGCCAATTTTCATCCCTGGGAAAAGCTTGACCGGTAAATTCGCCACATTGGAGAGTTCTAACGTGATGTGGCCGCTAAAACCTGGATCGATAAATCCGGCGGTGGAGTGTGTGAGCAGACCAAGGCGGCCAAGTGATGACTTTCCCTCAAGGCGACCTGCAATATCATCTGGCAAAGTAATAACTTCATAGGTGCTCGCCAAAACGAATTCGCCCGGGTGCAAAATAAATGGTTCCGCGCCTTCGGCTACCACTTCACGAGTTAGCTCAGGTTGTTCAATTGATGGGTCGATTACGGAGTATTTATGATTTTCGAAGACACGAAAAAATCTATCTAACCGCACATCAATGCTGGATGGCTGGATCATCGCCTCATCAAAAGGCTCGATGACCACGCGGTTGCTCTCGATTTCCTTGCGAATATCGCCATCACTTAGTAGCACGAGTAGGGAGCCTACCTCTTAGTGGGTCACGCTTGCATAAGTTACTGGCGAGTAGCATTATTTACCTATGAGCCATTACATAGCCAACTTACGCGATATCGAATTCTGCCTCTTTGATTTACTGGAGCGCGAGAAAGTACTGGGCACCTCTGTATTTAGCGAAATTGATCGCGAGACCGCCATGGGCATGTTAGAGGAGATTAAGCGGTTGGCCGAAAATGACTTAGCTGCATCTTTTGTCGAAGGTGACCGTCTTGGAACTACCTTTAATAAAGAAACTGGCGATGTAACCGTTCCTGCAAGTTTTAAAAAGTCTTACCGCTCTTATATCGATAATGAATGGTGGCGGATTGATGCTCCAGTTGAAATTGGTGGAACAAAAATTCCAGCATCCCTGCGCTGGGCGATTGCTGAAATGGTTTTGGGTGCAAACCCTGCAATTCATATTTACGCATCAAGTGCATCGATGGCGCACGTTGCATACGCACTTGGAAATGCGCAGCAGAAGAAACTTGCCAAGCACATGGTTGATAATGAGTGGGGCGCAACAATGCAATTAACTGAACCGGATGCCGGCTCAGATGTTGGCGCTGGTCGGAGTCGTGCTCTGGAACAGGCAGATGGAACGTGGCATATCACCGGAACAAAA
This sequence comes from Candidatus Planktophila sp., assembly GCA_038905755.1. Lineage (GTDB taxonomy): Bacteria > Actinomycetota > Actinomycetes > Nanopelagicales > Nanopelagicaceae > Planktophila. The sequence goes on along the minus strand of JBCKHR010000008.1, from coordinate 34,591 downwards.
CGTTTCATTACTTCAGGAGATAGCGATTTATTTTCAAACATCATCCATTATGTTTTGGCACGCCGCGAAGGCGGCGGTCCCGGAACAAAAGGTTTGAGTTTATTCTTAATTCCAAAATTTATGGTCGATTTTGAAACTGGCGAACTCGGAAAGCGTAATGGCGTATATGTAACAAACGTTGAAAAGAAAATGGGTCTCAACGTTTCATCTACCTGTGAAATGAATTTTGGCGAACATGAACCCGCTGTTGGTTACTTGCTCGGCGATGTTCATGAAGGTATTGCGCAAATGTTTAAGGTCATTGAATTCGCGCGCATGATGGTCGGAACTAAAGCGATTGCAACACTTTCTGCTGGCTACCAACAAGCTTTGGCATATGCCAAAGTTCGCGTGCAAGGCGGCGATATGAAAATCAGAAACAATAAAACCAGCCCTCGTGTAACGATTATCCATCACCCAGATGTGCGCCGGTCGCTCATGGTTCAAAAGTCATACGCAGAAGGCATGCGCGCGCTGGTGCTCTATACCGCCTCAATTCAAGATGATATTGAGCTTGCAACTGGCGATCGCGACCGCGATCGCGTAAAGGACTTAGATGCACTCAATGATCTATTGCTTCCGGTGGTTAAAGGTTACGGAAGTGAAAAGTCATGGACTCTGCTTGGAACAGAATCACTGCAAACTTTTGGTGGCACTGGTTTCACCCAAGATTGTCCGTTAGAACAATATGTGCGCGATGCAAAAATTGATACATTGTATGAAGGAACAACTGCGATTCAAGGTCTTGATTTCTTCTTCCGTAAAATTATAAAAGATGGTGGACGCGCAATTGGTCTGCTTGGTAAAGAAATTCAAAATTTCACTGAGACTGGTGGCGAGTTAGCAAATGAAAAGGCAGCGCTGCTTACCGCCCTTGGTGATCTAAATATAATTGTTGCAACTCTGGTCGCACATACAATTGAGTCCCAAGAAGATGCCGAGAAGATTTACGTCGTCGGTTTAAATACGACGCGGTGTTTAATGGCAGTTGGCGACATAATAGTTTCATGGTTGTTACTTCGTCAAGCTGAGATTGCAATTGCAAAAATGCCGAACGCCAGCGCTAAAGATGTTGACTTTTATAGAGGTAAGATTGCCGCGGCGAAGTTCTTTATTTTGAACACCTTGCCTCATGTGACTGCAGATCGCAAAATTGTTGAATCCACAGATGGTTCAATCATGGGAATCCCTGAAACTTCCTTTTAATCAGTTACTCTTGCGCAATGCTGATGCGCTATAAAAATGAGTTAATTCTTGTCCTCGGTGCAATTCTTTTCGCTTTTAATGGGGTTATCTCCAAGTTACTCCTGGAAGGTGGGATATCGCCTTGGCACCTAACTCAGATTCGTTGCAGCGGCGCGTTTATCATTCTCGCCACCATTGTTTTTTTCCGTGATCGTCAATCGCTCCTTGCAACACGTAAAGAACTTCCACAATTAGCGGTCTTTGGATTAATCGGGATTGCAGCGGTTCAAGTTGGATACTTCATTGCCATCGCCCGTATGCATATAAGCATTGCCCTGATTATCGAATTTACCGCACCTATCTGGATTGTTTTATGGTTGCGCTTTGTTAGAAAGAGCTTTGTTCCGCGCCAGATGTGGATTGCGATTGCACTAGCTTTTACCGGCTTACTCTTTGTGGCCCAAGTCTGGAAGGGGCAAACTCTCGATACTTTCGGCATGGTCGCAGCGCTTTTAGTTGCTTTCGCCTTGGCTTACTACTATCTGCAAGGTGAAAACCTGGGTAAAACCCGTTCAACGGAGTCACTCGTTGTTTGGGGTTTCGGTGCTGCATCAATAGGTTGGTCGCCTTTTTTATGGAACTTTCCGTTTGAGATTTTTACTAAACAAATTAATTTGCAAGGTATTTTTGCTAACTACACAACGCAAGGTTGGGTTTTACTCTCGTGGGTAATAATAATGGGAACAATCTTACCTTACCTTTGTATTATCGCTGGCTTAAAGAAGTTGTCAGCGTCAACAACTAGTGTCATTGGAATGTTAGAGCCAGTAATGGCAGGGGGGTTTGCGTGGCTCTGGCTATCCGAGCGGTTAACGATTCTACAATTACTCGGGGGGGCTATTGTTATTGTTGGAATTTTATTAGCCGACACAGCGCGAAGTAAAAGTAAGTAACTACTCCGCGGCTTCGCGCTGTGTTGTGAAATCTTTTCCGCTGGTATTTTGTGGCATATCAAAGAAGCGCGCGTAATGAAGTTGGGCCGCAACGGTAATTGTTCGAGTTGGCCCGTTGCGGTGTTTAGCAACAATTAAATCAGCCTCACCCGCGCGATTCTGACTGTCGTATATCTCATCTCTATGTAATAAAATAACCAAGTCGGCATCTTGTTCGATCGAGCCAGATTCACGCAAATCTGAGAGCATCGGTTTTTTATCCGAACGTTGTTCGGGCGAACGGTTGAGCTGGGAGATGGCAATAACTGGAACATCTAACTCTTTCGCCATTAACTTCAACTGGCGCGAGAATTCAGAGACTTCTTGCTGGCGATTTTCAACGCGTTTACCCGAGGACATCAACTGTAAGTAGTCAATAACAACGAGTTTAAGGTTGTGGCGCTGCTTCAACCGGCGCGCTTTGGCACGAATCTCCATCATCGATAAGTTGGGTGAATCATCAATAAAGAGTGGTGCCTCTGAAATTTCACCCATACGTCGCGCAAGACGTGACCACTCATCATCACTAAGTGAACCAGAACGAATATTGTTTAGACCTACGCGGGCTTCCGCTGACAACATGCGCATTGTGATTTCAGACTTCGACATTTCAAGCGAGAAGATAACAGATGTTTTCCCATCATGAATCGAGGCATGTCGCGCAATATCTAAACCAAGGGTTGATTTACCAACTGCAGGACGCGCCGCAAGAATAATCAAGTTGCCGGGGTGTAAACCATGTGTGAGTAAATCTAAATCTTTAAACCCTGTCATAATACCTTCCGCCCCGATGCCTTTTGAAATAGCTTCAATCTCATCAAGTGCTTGCGGAAGCAAAGTGCTTAACTGTACGTAATCTTCCGATGCACGCCGTTCAGTAACTGCATAAACTTCGGCTTGTGCTTGATCAACTGCGTCATCGACTTCGCCTTCGGTTCTGTAACCGAGTTGTACAATTTTTGTTCCAGCCTCTACTAAGCGACGCATGATTGCATGTTCGCGAACAATTTTTGCGTAATAACCGGCATTAGCTGCAGTTGGCACAGATGAAATTAAAGTATGTAAATATGGTGCGCCGCCGGCGCGCGCAGCAAATCCTCGCTTTGAAAGTTCGGATGAAACGGTAACCGCATCCACTGGTTCGCCCCGTCCGTAGAGATCAAGAATCACATCGTAAATAAGTTCGTGCGCAGGACGATAGAAATCACGCTCTTTTAGAATTTCAACACAGTCAGCGATGGCATCTTTGCTTAATAACATTCCACCAAGAACCGATTGTTCTGCGATTAAATCTTGGGGCGGTGTGCGCTCAAATTCGGCGCCAACAGAGTTGATATTTTGGTTCTCTGTGCGGCGGTTTTTAGGAAATTCTGCGATGCTCACGCGATAAACCCTCCCACCTAGTACTGACTTCTTCTGCGCCAACCGTATGTGCGTGGCCCCTTTGAAGCGAGCGCAGTGAGTTCTGGATGTGCATCAAGTTGTGGGTAACTCTGTGGATAAACGCGTTTTTCTCTGTAAATAGCTGTGGACGAAATGTGGATAACTTTGAGGAGCACATCAAATTTGCGATGAAAGAGCAGGTCAGAGCGTTTACAGCGCTACGCGAGACTGTGGATGAAACTTTTTTTCAACTTCTCATTTATTGAGATTTGCAGAAGAATTAGGCCCGCCACGGAAGTGACGGGCCCCTAAGCATTTAACAGGCCTAAGTACTTAACGTGCTACTTATGCAGGTACAACCGTAACGCTCACAGTGGCAATAACGCTATGACCGAGTGAAACCTTCACGGCGTGGTTACCGATTGTCTTAATATGTCCAGCGGTCTTGATGTTGTGGCGATCGATATCGATTCCAACTGCTGACTTAATTGCAGCTGCGACATCTTTATCTGTGACTGAACCAAAAAGACGACCAGCGGACCCAACTTTTACCTTTACGGTAATAGTTGCAGCTTCCATTGTTGCTTTGATTTCTTTTGCATGGTCAATATCGCGAATTTCTCGAGCAGAACGAGCACGACGGATGCTCTGAATCTGCTTTTCGCCACCGAGAGACCAAGGGATTGCGCTACCGGCCGGCACTAAGAAATTGCGTGCAAAACCATCTTTAACGGTTACCACATCTCCTGGGGAACCTAGTCCAGCAACTTCACGAGTAAGGATGAGTTTCATATTTTCACTGCTCCTTATCGTGCAGACGATGTGTAAGGCAACAATGCAACTTCGCGGCTGTTCTTCACAGCAGTTGCGATTGAGCGTTGATGTTGTGTGCAAGCACCTGTTACTCGGCGAGCGCGGATTTTGCCGCGATCAGAGATGTACTTGCGCAAAGTAGCAATATCTTTGTAATCGATATATGAAACTTTATTCTGACAGAAGCTACATGGCTTCTTCTTGAATTTCTTATTAAGGGCCGCAGCTTTTGCGCCCTTATTCTTCGGTTCGCGAAGAGTTTTATTATTTCTTGCTCCCATTGTGGTGCTCCTTTTCGGGTGCCCTTACTTTGTAAGGAATGGATGGATAGGTTTTATTTAGAACGGAGGTTCGTCGTTGGTGGTGGTTGCCCATCCGCCGCCGGTTGGTGCAGATGAAGCTGCAGCCCAAGGATCGTCGTTCAATGAACCAGCAGCAGGTGCTGAGAATCCACCAGTATTGGCACCGATGCGTTGGGTCTTGGTGACCTTAGCTGTGGCATTACGTAATGATGGACCAACTTCATCAACTTCAACTTCAAAGACTGTGCGCTTTTCGCCTTCTTTTGTTTCATAAGAACGCTGTTTTAAGCGACCCGAAAGAATGACGCGCATTCCTTTTGTCAGTGACTCCGCAACATTTTCTGCTGCTTGACGCCAGATCTGACATTGCAGGAAGAGGCTCTCGCCATCTTTCCATTCATTGGTCTGCTTATCTAAATAACGAGGTGTTGAGGCAACACGAAATTTTGCTACAGCCGCACCTGATGGTGTGAAACGTAACTCTGGATCATCGACAAGATTGCCGATCATGGTGATTGTGGTATCTCCTGATGCCATTTTATTTCCTCGCTTTATCTACTCTGGGGTCCGTGCTTAATTAAAAATCTTCGTTAGATTACGCTAGCCGTAAGACTTTTGTGCGCAGTACTGATTCATTCAAATTGAGTTGGCGATCTAACTCTTTGATGGCAGCTGGCGCGCAGTGCATATCTACAACTGCGTAAATACCTTCACCTTTTTTAAGAATCTCAAAAGACATCCGGCGTTTGCCCCAAACGTCGAGCTTGTCGACGCGGCCTCCGCTATCTTTAATGATTTTGAGATATGTCTCAAGGCTTGGTGTGACTGTGCGTTCTTCAAGTTCTGGATCAAGAATGACCATTAATTCATAGTGACGCATGCGTTAACCCGACCTCCTCTGGACTAAGACGGCCACGGTATTTCCGTGACAGGAGGGTTACTGTTTCTTAAAAACCAGAGAGAAGTCTGGCCTTTAGGAGGGCTAAGGGTAGCTCTTACTACTCCCAAAGAGAAAATCGTCCGAGCTGGGCTGTGGCTTTGGCCCGCTTGTGGCCTTGGTTTGCAGGGCTCGCCGGACCAAAATGGCTATAAAGAAGAGGCTAGCGCCTATCCGAGCCAAACTGGCCAAGGCATAAGCGCTCTCGGGTAAACCGAAGTTGGCGCCAGTAACCGTTGCCAGATGTTGCCAAATTGCAACGTGATAAATAACTTCAGCGCCCTGCCATAACCAAAAGGCGTACTGGTCTTTTCTATTTGTTAAAGCAATTATCGCCAGCGGCGTCAACCATAAAACATATTGGGGTGAGTAAACCTTGCCTACCACCATGACGGTAGCTAAAACAATAAAGCTCATGCTTGCCAAAGTTGGGTTGTGCCGCATATCCAGTAAGTAGATCGAGATTACAACGAGGGCGAATAAAAGTAATAAAAGTGTTAAGTAATTAATATTGGTTAGCTTAACTCCTAAAAGGTTTAACGCATACCAGAGCGACCCCCAATCTGGACCGCGCTCTAAATTTAATTTATAGAAACGCCACCAACCTTGCGGGGTTGTTAGCGCAACAGGTAAGTTAATTGCTAACCAAGTAATTGAAGTAATTGCGATGAATTTTACAAGTTCCTTTAATTTATTTTTGCGCCATAAAATGAATGCAATTGGTAATAGTAGAAAAATAGGCATGAATTTAGTTGCTATGGAAATTCCTAAAGCGAGCGCCGCATGTGAATATTTTTGTCGATCAAACCAATAAATTGCTAGAACCATTGACGCGATTGCCCATAAATCCCAATTTATAAAAAGTGAAATAAACATTGTGGGCGCGAGTGGTAGTAAGAATCGATTTTCGGGGGTAATTATTCCTAGCAACAGAGTTAACCCAATAAATATAAGTGCTAATAAAAGCGCGTTGATATTAAAGTAAGAAATTGGTGAATTCACAAGCCAAGATGTGGCATACATAACTACGCCAGTTATTACTGGGTATTCAATTGCGCGTTCACCACCAAGGTATGCCCATTTGTGGTTATCTAAACCGCGTTCACCATAAAGTGAAGGTAGGTCTGAATAACACGCGTGAATATATTGATCTGGTGTGGCCCAGCCACTTTCTTGGCAAGGGCTGAATTTAAGGAAAGAGAGCGCACTGACCAGTACTGCAAGGAGAATTAAAACTTTTGCAGAGGTCTGTGTTACTCCTTCCTTGATTGGACACCACCAGATGTCATGACAATCGGCTCAAGCCCACCAATATTCGAAGGTGCTGGAAAATCCATAACTGGTTGGCCTTTAAGCGCGCCTTTCATAAAGGCAGTCCAAATTCGGGCAGGGAAAGTTCCACCGGTTACCGAGGTGAGCCCGCCGATTCCATTGAGAGTTTCAGAGGCGCTATCTCTAAAGAGCGCCACCGATGCGGCAAGTTGCGGCGTGTACGCGCTAAACCAAGCCGAAGCATTCGATTGGCTTGTTCCAGTTTTACCAGCAGCGGGGCGACCCAGTGCAAGAGCGGCTGAACCTGTTCCCCCATTAACAACGCTCTTGAGCGCGTACGTTAAATCTGCCATTACCTCTTTGGTAAATACTTCTTGGGTTTGCGGGCGGGCCTCATAAAGCACGCCTTTATTTGGTCCAATGACTTGTGCGACTAAAAATGGTCTGGATTTAATTCCTTGTGCGGCAAAAGTGGCGTACGCATTGGCAACATCAATAACGCGCGGGCTGGCAACACCAAGAACAACGGACGGTGTTGGCATCATTGCAACGCTATCTGGAATCCCCGCGCGGCGAGCAACATCAACAACTAGTTCATTTCCGGCTTTAATTCCCAGTGGGACAAAAATGGTATTAATCGAATACTTGGTGGCAGATAGTAAATCTATTTGGCCCCAACCAACATCGCCATAATTTGAAACTTCATATGGTTTTCCTAAATCATCGAAAGTTTGCGGACTATCACCATTCCACATTGAAGTAAGTGGAATTCCTTGTTCAAGAGCGGCAATAATTGCGAATGGTTTAAATATAGATCCAGCCAACGCAATTGACTGTGTCGCATCGTTTAATTGACGCTTTAAATAATCTGCGCCACCATATAAGGCAATAATTTCGCCAGTTCCAGGGCGAATAGCAACTAAACCAACATACAAATCATCCGGTGCTTTTTTTGGGTAAAATTTATTTACGGCATCAATGGCAGATTGTTGGGCTCTCTGGTCGAGCGTTGTTTTGATAACCAACCCGCCAACTAATAGTTGCTCTTGTGAAAATCCTAACTTTGCCAGCTCTTTCTGCACCGCTTCAATGACATGCCCTTTGGGTCCACTTAACGAACCAGATGTCGCGCGCGGCGCGATTGTCGGATACTTCATTTTTGCTGCATCTGCCACAGTTAACCACTTTGCTTCAATCATTCCTTCTTTCACATACTCAAAACGTGCTTTTAACCGCGCTTCATTTCCCTCTTTAAATGCCGGGTCATATAAACCGGGGGAACGTAAAATGCTTCCGATAATTGCTGCTTGAGAATTAGTTAACCGGTCAACGTTGCGATTGAAATATTGTTGGGCGGCTGTCATTACTCCATATGATCCGCGGCCAAAATAGATTGTATTTAAATAGTTTTCAAAAATTTGATCTTTAGAGAGTTGATTTTCTAATTTGATGGCAATCACAAGTTCTTTTATCTTGCGCTGAATGGTTCGGCTAGGAGATAGAAACGCGGTTTTGGCATATTGCTGAGTAATTGTTGAACCACCTTGCAGCGAACCACCGCGAAGATTATTTATAATCGCGCGAGCAATTCCAGTCACACTAAAGGCGCGATTAGAGTAAAAGTTGCGGTCTTCTGCCGCTAAGACTGCGTGGCGGACGTTTAGTGGAATTTTCGCTAGTGGAATTATTTGGCGGTTCTGGGTTCCAACGCGACCAATTTCTGCGCCGTTTGAATATTGAATAATCGTAGATTGGCTATTTACGTACGCGTTTGGATCTGGAATATCCACAGTGAAGTAGGCAAGGGCAAAAAGGGTGGCCGCCGCAATAAAGCCAAAGCCGCCCATAAAGATGGTGGCTCTAATTAATACCTTTTTCACCATTTCTTAAGGCTACCGCTTTGCGTAATCTTCATCTTCTAGTGTTCGGCTCTGGTTCCGTGATGCTTAGCTGCACGCATTAAATATGGGTCTGCATCGCAAGCATCGGCGGCACCACGGAAAAGGGCAAGTAGGGTCGCGCGCTTATTGAGTGAATAGTCGATCTGCGCTCGTTTAGATTTCATAGAGAGAGAAGAATAATCCATATTTTCTCGTTACGCTCCTAATTATGAGTTTCTGGGAATTGCTACGAAATCCTCGCCTCTTGCTCTTGCTGAGAGTTCGTTGGAGTGGACAATTTGTCGATGGGTTATTCCAAAGCGCTTTAGCTTCTTTCATTCTATTTTCACCCGAACGACAAGTGGATGCCCTCAGTGCAGCCCTTGCCTTCGCGGTAGTTTTGGCGCCGTACTCAATAGTTGGTCCTTTTCTAGGAACCATTCTCGATCGAAGACCTCGTCAGCGCACGCTTCTTTTTTCAAACGCGTTTCGCGGGGCTAATTTATTAATTGTTGCGCTCTTTGTTTTTAGTGGAGTTACCGGTCTTGCCTTGACCGCGTTTGTGCTTATCGCTTTTGGTATCAATCGATTAATTCTGGCTGGGCTCTCTGCCAGTTTGCCTCTCTTAGTAGATCCGAAGGCGTTAATTTCAGCAAATGCCATTGCAGTTACTGGTGGCTCAGTTTTTGTTATCATTGGCGGCGCAATTGGAGTTGGAGCTCGCTCACTTGTTGGCTCTGCGCCTATGGCTAACCATGCCGATGCTCTCCTAATAATAGCGGCGAGTTTTGGATATTTCTTAACCGCGTTTTTCACAAGCCGATTGAAGAAATATGAGTTGGGTCCGTTGCAACATGAAATCAGGAGAGCGAGCTTTACGAGCAGCTTCATAGAAATGCGTGAAGGTTTCCAGTTTCTGCGAATCCATAGTGATGCTGCTCGAGGAATTGTTGCAACCGCAGTTCATAGAGGCGGATTGACTGCGCTCACACTTACTGCGCTGCTATTAAATCGCAATACTTTTAATGATCCAAACCATCCCGAAGCTGGGCTAGCGGGTTTTGGAATTACTATGAGTGTGGCAGGAATCGGCTTATTGTTGGGCGCCTTCTTAGCACCGTACGGAGTATCGCGCATAGGAAGACACAAATGGATTCGTTATTCCCTTTTTGCCAGCGCGTTAGGACCGCTATTTTTAGTGGCGTGGCAAAATCCAATTTCTTTAGGTGTCACTGCCTTCTTTACCGCCTTTTGCGGACAAAATGTGAAAGTAACAAATGATGCACTTGTGCAATCAAAGATTGATGATTACTACCGCGGGCGCGTCTTTGCGCTTTACGATGTGGCGGTTAATGGCGCGGTTATTTTAGGTGGCTTGTTGGCGGCGCTACTTCTGCCAACATCTGGAATTTCGAGATCGGTCCCCGCCCTTACTTCACTGCTATATCTTTTAACTGCAGCGTTATTTTTAAGCAAAAAAAATTTTAGGGCTTAATTTTAGCTGCCCACCACTTAAGTAACTCTTGGGTTGCTCTCTCTTCTCCCAGTGGTCCGCGCTCTAACCGTAACTCCATTAAGAAATCTAACGCTTCACCAACGGTACGTGATGGTTTAAGGCTCAATAAGCGCATCACGCTCACTCCATCTAAATCGGGACGAATCTTGGAGAGCTCTTCTTGCTCCATAAGGGTTGCGATTCGGTTTTCTAAACTCTCATAAGTGGCTGCTAGCTGCGCGGCTTTAGCTTTATTGCGAGTAGTGCAATCTGCCCGCGTTAAAACATGCAAGTGGGTCAATAAATCTCCAGCATCGCGCACATATCGGCGCACTGCCGAATCAGTCCACTCACCATCGCCGTAGCCGTGAAAACGTAAATGTAGGGCGGTTAGAGTCTCAACTGCTTGGATAGTCTGGTTATCGAAACGTAGCTCGTGCAAGCGTTTCTTTACCAGCCGCGCCCCTACTACTTCATGGTGATGGAAAGAGACGCCGCCGCCATCAATTAAATTCCGTGTTTTTGGTTTACCTATGTCGTGGAGAAGCGCCGCTAATCGAATAACAAGATTTGGCCCACCCAGGCGATCTTCCTGTTCGATTGCTTGTTCTAAAACGGTTATCGAGTGCTCGTACACATCTTTATGGTGGTGATGTTCATCGACTTCAAGCCGCAATTTTGGGATCTCTGGTAGAACTAAATCGGCCAGCCCGGTATCAACTAATAAAGTAATTCCGAGGCGTGGATTATTTGACATTAACGTTTTTATTATTTCGTCGCGGATTCTCTCTGCAGAAATAATAGAAATCCGGCTGGCCATCTCTTTCATCGCCAGCAATACATCCGGAGATATTTCAAAATCTAATTGACTAGCAAAACGAGCTGCCCGCAACATCCGCAGTGGGTCATCACTAAATGAATCTTCCGCTCTTCCTGGAGTTCGCAGAATCTTTTTTCTTAGGTCTTCCAAACCATTAAATGGATCCATGAACTCCGGCGACGGGCCAGTTAACTCCAGCGCCATTGAGTTAATGGTGAAATCACGGCGGAATAAATCTCCATGAATATCTTTGCCGTATTGAACTTCAGGATTTCTGCTATCGCTTTGGTAACTCTCACTTCGAAATGTAGTTACCTCTACTGTTGTAGCACCACGTTTTCCGGAAACTGTTCCAAATGCAATTCCGGTATCCCAAACATTTTCGGCCCATTCGCTAAGAATTTTCTTACTCTCTTGGGGCAAGGCGTTAGTTGTGAAATCTAAATCGTTACCGAGCCGTCCTAAAATTGCATCGCGTACTGGTCCGCCCACGAGCGCCAGAGTAAAACCTTTCGCTTTGAAGGCGCTAGCGAGCGAGCTCGCCAAAGGGGCGTGTTCTATCAGGGATCGAATCGCTAACTCGCCGCCGGCTCCTAATGCACTCGTCACAATAAGTAAGGTTAGGGCAGTACCCTTGCTCCATGACCCCGGCACCTGGTGCGGGCAGCGAAGGAACGAAGCAAAAGCGCAGACGTAGACGCCCCGCCCATCGCGCCCCACAAGTAGAAGAGAAAAACAGAAGCCCAGAACATGGTGCAATAGCTAAGAGTGGTGCGAAAAAAACTCATCCTTACGCAAAAAGAGTGGATGAAATTAGCGCTGGTGGCTTGGTAATCGATATTTCAGGGGGTAGAGGTCTCTTAATTGGACGAATTGACCAAAAAGATCAAAACGGTAGGCGTATTTTGTGGTCACTGCCTAAAGGGCATATTGAAGAAGGCGAAACTCCGCAAATCGCAGCAATCCGTGAAGTCTTGGAAGAAACTGGAATCGAATCGGAAATTTCTCGGTCTTTAGGGATTATTGATTTTTGGTTTATGGCTGGGGGCAAAAGAATTCATAAAACAGTGCACCATTTTCTATTCAAAGAAACGGGTGGGCTTTTGACGCCACAGGAATCTGAAGTAGATGAGGTGGCTTGGTTTTCTCTCGGTGAAATTATCGAACGTTTGGCTTACCCTGATGAAAAAAAGCTGATTGCTCGAAGTGGTGATCTATTGGCATGAGGAAAATAGCGCTCGTACTTCTTTTACTATTAATCTCCTCACCGCCAGCGCATGGCGCAACTGACATCATTAGGTTAACCGATATTCCGCATTTGAATTTTATGGGTGAGTTTCGCAACGATTCGCTGGCTCAATCTTTAACACCCTCTGGTCGCCTTGGTTTGTTGGTTTATCTTCCAGAAAATAAATCGCGTATCTGGGTAATTGATCCAGCTTTAATTGATGAAGTGGTTTTGATGGCATCGAAATATACGTTGGCAACGGAAGGGCAACCTGCTGGAAGTGAAATTGCAAAAGGATGGTTGGATCAATTAAAAAAAGTATCGGCAAATAACGATGTTATAGCCCTGCCGTATGGCAATCCTGATGTCGCCCTTGCAAAAAAGCTCGCACCAAGTGAATTGAAGAGTTATTACAAGTTTGGAAAATTGCAGCTGGAATATTCGCTAGGCCGAGCCGTACGGAGCGAGCAAAACGGGGGGTGGAGCACTGGAAACGCCAAATTAAGCGGTGTTCTAACGGAGAATTACACGAAGAACCGGCGCGCCCTAACTGCGCTTTCAAAAGTTGTTAACGATCAACAATTAATTTTGTTGCGCGCTCAATTAGGACGTTTATTGGCGCCCGGGATTGAGAAAAGGTACCGAACTTTCTTAGTGTATAACGCAAAGGAGGCAGTACAAATTGAGGAAAATAAATTACGTATCATTGTTGGTAAATACCAACTTACATCTGAAAAAGTTAATTTGCCGGTAACGATTGTTAATAAGTTTCCAACAATTGTGGTCGTAAATCTAGCCTTAACACCAAATAATTCGCGCGTGCTGGTCGAGAGTATTAATAGAATTATTTTAGAGCCAAACTCGAAGAAAACCATCTCGCTGCCTGTCACTGTTATCGCTCCGGGGAATACGATTATTAACGCTCAACTCACGGATAACAGAGGCTACCCGGTCACGCCTGCGACTGATTTACACCTAAATTTAACAGTTATTGATTCGCGCGTGGTTTGGTTTACAACTTCTGCAGCGATACTTCTCTTATTGGCGGGCGTCGCACAAAGCGTCCGGCGAATTAGAAAGGCTCGGAAATGAAACCACAAGATTTATACCGCGCCTCAGGAACGATGGCACTTGGAACAATTTTCTCTCGTATAACCGGTTTCATTTATGGAATTCTTATCGTTGCGGTTTTAGGAACCACACTATTGGCTGATACATACAACGTTGCCAACACAATGCCAAATATTCTCTATAACTTACTGGTCGGGGGAGCTCTTACTGCAATTTTTATTCCGCAATTAGTCCGTTCTTTTAGCGATAAAGACGGGGGAGATGGTTTTGCGTCAAGGTTAATTACCACAGTTTGTTTCATTCTCTTGGTTCTGGTTGCTATCGGCATCGTTTTTGCGCCAGCCTTAGTTCACCTTTATGCTCCTGAATTTTCGTCACCCGGATTTGAATTAGAGAAGAGTATTGCAATTACTTTCACGCGTTATTGTTTGCCACAAATCTTCTTTCTCGGTCTCTTTGCTATGTTAGGACAAGCTGCAAACGCGCGCGGCTCTTTTGCTCCTTTAATGTGGGCGCCAATAGCTAATAATCTCGCTGGAATCTCACTATTCACTTGGTTCCTGCTAACTACAGATAACTTAAGTATCGGAGCGATAACTCCTACTCAAATTCAGATAATGGGAATCGGTACGAGCGTCTCGGTAGCTATCCAAGCGCTTATTTTGGTGCCGATCGTAGTGAGACTTGGAATTAAAATCCGCCCGAAGTTTGGTCTCCATGGGCTAGGAAAGTCATTCACTTTGGCGGGCTGGACGCTAGTTTATGTTTTTATTTCACAACTTGGTTATTTAGTTACCGTAAACGTTTCGACCAGCGCCGCGGTCCGCAGCGCAAAAGAAGGAATAGTTACTGGAGTTGGGTTTACTCCATTTCGAAATGCCTATTTAATCATGTTACTTCCCTACTCAATTATTACCGTCTCTATTATTACCGCACTCCTGCCGCATCTTTCAAAACTCGTTATAGATAAGAAACCTGAAGAAGTTAGAGAACAATTAATTAGAGCAATTAAGTTAGTTGGTGTGGTTACCGTGCCTAGCGCGATTGCACTTTTCTTTTTTGGGCCTTTAATCACTCAGGTTTTATTCTTCGGAATAAGCGGTGCGGATTCCCGCTTTATCGGGTACGTGTTATCAGCGCTGAGTTTTGGTTTGATTTTCTTTTCTATTAACTTAATTCTCATCCGTGGGTTTAACGCCTTTGAAGACACTCGCACTCCAGTAATTTCGATATTGGTTATTAATTTAATCTCGGTAGGGCTTTCATACGTAGCTCTATTTGCAATGGAAAGTCACTTTGTCACAGTTGGTTTGGGCGGAGCTTTCTCCATAAGTTATATGGTTGGTTTATGGGTCACTTTGAAATTACTCGCTCGCCACACAGGACGTATTCGCTTACAAGATTTCGCCGGTCAACATGCACGGATATTTCTTGCAGCGTTTTTAGTTATGGCTCCCATGTTTCTCCTCACCAACTTCTTGAACTTAACCTCTGCGCTTTCGCTTGCTATAGCACTTTTTCTCGTGTTAATACTTGGTTTCTTAGGTTATTTGTTGACGGCTCGCTGGCTAGGAGTGCAAGAAGTCACCATGGTTCGACATATCGCAACGTCCGCGATGAGTCGGAATAAAGCACGCTAAAATCTTGTTATGGTGGCGCTATGAGTGCAGAAATTAAGGATCTAGTAATAGTCGGTTCTGGACCAGCAGGTTACACCGCCGCAATTTATGCAGCGCGCGCTCTGCTATACCCAATAGTTTATGAAGGTTCTGTAACCGCAGGTGGCGCACTTATGAATACCACTGAAGTAGAGAATTTTCCAGGTTTCGTAGATGCTGTAATGGGTCCAGACTTAATGGATTCAATGCGCAAACAAGCTAAACGTTTCGGCGCGGAAATGGTAACTGATGACATTGTAGAGATGAATTTAACTGGCGCTATTAAAATCTTAAAAGATGGCTCTGGAAACACAATCCAAACTAAATCAGTAATTCTTGCAATGGGTTCGGCTTACCGTGAAATTGGTTTAGTGAACGAGAAGCGTTTATCTGGGCGGGGGGTTTCGTGGTGCGCCACTTGTGATGGGTTCTTTTTCCGCGATCAAGTAATTGCCGTTGTTGGTGGTGGGGATTCTGCGGTAGAGGAAGCTACCTTCCTCACCCGTTTTGCTTCCAAGGTTTTCTTGATCCACCGGCGCGGCGCTTTGCGTGCTTCCAAAATCATGGCTGCTCGTGCAGTTGCTAATCCGAAAATAGAGTTCCTCTGGAACACTGAAGTTATAGATGTACTGGGTTCGCAAAAAGTAGAAGGTTTAAAGTTGCGGAACACTGTTGACGGGAGCGAGAGTAGAAAAGAATTAACCGGTCTCTTTGTGGCAATTGGCCACACTCCACGTAGTGAATTGATTAGCGAAGAAGTGGCCCTTGATGGCGAGGGTTATGTAATTGTTGATGGTAAATCAACACGAACCAGCCTTGCTGGTGTTTTTGCATGCGGGGATTTAGTCGACCATACCTACCGACAAGCAGTCACGGCCGCTGGCACTGGTTGCCAAGCTGCGTTAGATGCTGAAAAGTTCCTCGCTCACTAGTAAAGTTCTCATATAAAACCGAGTAAAAATTAGGAGTAGTAATGAGCTCAACTAGCCCAGTAACAGCCGCAACTTTTGATGAAGTTGTTTTGAAGAGCAGTATCCCAGTGTTGGTTGATTTCTGGGCGGAGTGGTGTGGTCCTTGCCGAGCAGTTGGACCGATTCTTGAAGAGATCGCAGCTGAACATGGCGCCAAACTTAAGATTGTAAAACTTAATACTGATGAAGAGTCAGCTATCGCGATTAAATATGGAATTTCCTCAATCCCAACAATGAATGTTTTTGTTAATGGCATAGTTGTTAAGACAATCATTGGTGCAAAACCAAAACCAGCTCTTTTAAAAGAGCTCGCAGGTTTTATTTAATTAGTACCTAATGCCTGATTTGACCGAGTCGGAGATCCGCTCATTTCAACAAGCCCGTGGTTTAAATGTCACAGGCTTGGTTGATAGTGTGACGGAGCGGGCGCTAGTAGAAGCTAGCTGGAAATTAGGGGATCGTTCCATCTATTTACAAACTTCACTCTTGCTTCGTGGTGACGATGTCGCGACTCTGCAATCTCGCTTAGTTGAAATGGGATTTAATTGCGGAAGAGTTGATGGAATTTATGGCGTTCGGACGGAGAGCGCAGTTAAGGAGTTCCAAAAATCTGTCGGAGCCAGAGTAGATGGAAAATGTGGACCTGAAACGATTATTGCTTTACTGCGGTTAGTGCGAGTTGTCTCTGGTGGTAAACCAGCTATTTTGCGAGAGGGTGCAGTTCAAAAGAACCGAGGACCGGCGCTAGCAAATAAAGTCATCGTTTTAGATCCTGCAGGTACTGATGAATTAAGTTTCATTTACGATATCGCTGCGCGCACCGAAGGCCGTTTGTTAGCGTTAGGTGCAAGTGTTTTTCTCAGCCACGGTCCAGCGAACAACCCGAGTGAGAGTGAGCGAATTGCTTTTACCAATTCGAGTGGTGCGGATTTGATGATTTCTCTACATAGTGATTCATACCAAAATGAAAGCGCTAACGGTGTGGCCAGTTATTTTTATGGCAGCGCTGCTCATGGTGTTCACTCGATTGTCGGGGAACGTTTTGCCTCACTTGTGCAACGTGAAATATGTGCCCGTACCGATTTACTTAATTGTCGAACCCATGCAAAAACTTGGGATTTGCTCCGTTTAACAAAAGCTCCTGCAGTTCGAATTGATGTTGGGTATGTAAGCAATCCAGGTGATATTTCCCGGTTAGAACAGGCCGACTTTCGCGATGTTATTGCCGAAGCTTTAGTAATCGCTATCCAGCGGCTCTATTTAGCCGCTGAAGATGACGCTAAAACTGGAACGCTACGTTTATCCGATTTACGTAAAGCTGGTATCCGCCGTTAATTGGCGCTCGGCCGCCCTCATATATGTGGCAGACTTCTCGAATGAGTGAAATTAATACCCATTTTAATACTGGGGCACCTCAGAATCTTGAGGATCGCTTCGCTATGCGTGCAGCTGGAATGCAACCCAGTGAAATCCGCTCACTCTTTGCGGTAGCAGCACGCCCTGAATTCGTTTCTCTAGCTGGTGGAATGCCAAATCTTTCAGCGTTACCAATGGAAATGATGGCCGATCTTCTCCATAAATTAATAATAGAGAATGGCGCGCAGGCTTTGCAGTATGGAAGCGGGCAAGGGCACCCCAAATTGCGCGAACAGATTTGCGATGTGATGGCCCTCGAGGGAATCCGCGCCAATCCAGATGATATTTTAGTAACTACCGGCTCTCAGCAAGCTTTAGATTTAATTTCACGTATCTTTATCGACCCAAATGATGTTATTTTGGTCGAAGCCCCTTCGTATGTCGGCGCTTTGGGAACTTTCCAGCAATACGAAGCATCCGTAGTCCATGTGGCCCTCGATGGTCAAGGTTTGATTCCAGCAGCTCTGCGGGAGGCAATAAGTGCCGTGCGGTCCACTGGTCGCAAAATAAAATTTCTATATTTAATTCCAAACTATCAAAATCCTTCGGGGGTGCTACTTCCTGCCGATCGTCGTACCGAGATTTTAGAAATCGCTCGCACTGAAGGTATTTTTATAGTTGAAGACAACCCGTATGGTTTGTTAGGGTTTGATAAACCTTCTCCAAATGCAATGCGCGCCGAAGATAGTGAAAATGTGATTTATTTGGGTTCGTTCTCTAAAACTATTGCCCCGGGGTTGCGCGTGGGTTGGGCTTTAGTTCCGCAATCAATTAAAGAGAAGTTAGTTATCGCTAGTGAGTCGTCAATACTTTGTCCTTCAAACTTCACACAGCTAACAATTTCAAGTTACTTAGCTAGCCAACCGTGGCGCGATCAAATCGCTTCATTTTGTGAACTTTATAAAGTTCGACGCGATGCGATGCTCCAAGCGTTAGATGATTTTTTTCCTGCTTCGTCGCAGTGGACTCGCCCCGGTGGTGGTTTTTATGTCTGGGTAACTTTGCCGCCTGAAATTGATACTAAAGCTTTAATGCCTAAAGCGATTGCCGCGAAAGTTGCTTATGTCCCAGGAAGCGCATTCTATGCTGATGGTTCTGGAAGTTGGTCGATGCGTCTTTCTTACTGTCACCCAACTCCCGAACGTATTCGCGACGGAGTTAAAGCTTTGGGAGGAATTGTTAAGGAAGAAATTGAACGTCGCGGTGGACCGCCGTGGACTTAAAACTTTAAATAATTAATTTTTTAATTCTTACTAAATCTTCAATGTTGGCGAATTCGATAAGAATTTTTCCGCCGTTTTTGCCACCTTCAATACTTGCTCGAGTATCTAGTGCGTCACCAATTTCATCACCAATTTCATTTAACTCAGGGGTGTTTCTTTCCTTTTGGCGGGTAATTTTCTTTTTCTTCGCTCCGTTTAAACCCTTAGAGATTATCTGTTCAGTAACTCGAACACTTAAACCCTGCGCAATAATACGAACTGCTAAACGTTCGATAATTGCAGTATCGCTTAATCCTAATAGCGCACGTGCATGTCCGGTTGATAGCGCCAGCGATGCAACTTTGCTTTGGACTGATGCCGGTAAGTTCAGTAAACGGATCATGTTTGAAATCAAAGGGCGCGATCTGCCGAGTTTCAGCGCAAGGGCTTCGTGAGTACAAGTAAAATCATTAAGTAGTTGTTGATATGCAGACGCTTCTTCTATTGGATTTAATTGGCTTCTCTGGATATTTTCGATGAGCGCTTCGCGTAATAGCTCGTTATCTGGAGTTTGTCGGATAATTACTGGGATTGAGGTAAGGCCGGCAGCTTTAGCGGCACGGTAGCGCCGCTCTCCCATGACCAATTCATATTTTCCGACACTTACTTGTCGCACTACAGGTGGTTGTAGGATTCCAATTTCTTTAATTGATGCGATTAATTCTTTTAGTGTTTCTTCATCGAAATGTGTGCGCGGTTGCCGAGGGTTTGGGGTAATAGAGTTTATCGGAACTTCGAATTGTGGTGTGGCATCGATGCCATCCACGCTTGGTGAAGTTGGAATTAATATATCGAGATTTGTACCTAGCCCGCCACGTCGCACCATTACATAACCCCGCCTTCACGTTTGTAATTAATACTTACCACGTTTGAATCGAAAGGTTTGCCACGTTCTGCTAATTCGCGAGCAACTAACATATAAGCAATAGCCCCGGGTGATACTGGATCGTATGTCATTACAGTTTGGTTAAAACCTGGCGCTTCAGCTACTCGTACTGCGCGAGGGATTGGAATATCAATTAATTCATTTGGGTAATGTTTACGAATTTCATCAGCCACATCATTTGATAAACGCGTCCGTCCGTCAAACATAGTTAAAACAAAAGTGGAGAGTTTTAACTGCGGGTTCAAGCGGCGCTTAACTAATTCAAAAGTTTTTAATAGTTGCGCCAAGCCTTCGAGTGCATAATATTCGCATTGAATCGGTACTAGCATTTCTTTCGCAGCCGATAAAGCATTGACGGTCAATAGCCCTAAACTAGGCGGACAATCTATAAAGATATAATCGTATGGTTGGTTCTGCGCAGCTTTGGTTTTAATTAACTCTTCGATCGCTTCTTTTAAACGAAGTTCTCGAGCTACCATTGGGACTAATTCAATCTCTGCTTGTGCAAGAGATGTGTTAGATGACAAGCAATCTAACGAGGGGAAACCTTGTACTTTCTGTACCGCGTTAGCAATAGAAGTTTTCCCCAGCAAGACTTCATAGATTCCTTCACTCTCGGAGTGTTCTACGCCTAGCGCTGTTGAAGCATTTCCTTGCGGGTCTAAATCGATGGCCAAAACTCGAAGGCCCCCCATAGATAGAGCGGCCGCTAGGTTTACCGTTGTTGTGGTTTTACCAACCCCGCCTTTCTGGTTAGCAACAGTGATAATTCGCAAATTTTCAGGTTTTGCCATCGCATCTTTTAAGCGGCGAACCCCAATAACCTTCTTTGTTTCACGTGAATCATCCACGTGGCTAGTTAACCACCCTTACGGAGCTCAACAACACGGCTGAGCTGGATTCCTTCCAATTTAATCTCATGGAGTTTTGATTTAGGCAGAGTTTCCATCTCAGTAAGGGCTGATTCGCCTTTCATGGCCAGCAATGATCCGCCAACTTTTAACAGATGCCAGCTCATCTTCTTTAATTTATCTAGTGGGGCAACGGCTCGAGCGGTGACATAATCGGCCTGTTTCTTTACATCTTGAGCGCGGCCGCGGATAACTTCTATATTTAACCCCTCCGTTGCCTCACAGAGGAATTTATATCTCCGCTCAAGTGGCTCAATAAGTGTTACATGTAAATCAGGACGGGCTAGCGCTATCACTATGCCCGGCAAACCTGCTCCGGAACCTATATCGAAGATAGTGGAGTTTTTAGGAATGAGTGTGGTTATCGGAAGGCAATTAAAAATATGGCGCTCCCAAATGCGCTCACCTTCACGAGGTCCGATCAACCCGCGCTCTATCCCGGAGCTTGCTAGGAGTTGAGCATAAGCCCGAGCTTTTTGGGAATCTGGAAAGTGGCGCTCAATTAGGGTTTCACGTGAAACCTCCATAGTTAAGCTGGGTAGATCACTACGTAGCGGTTTGGATCTTCGCCATCAGATTCACTTGTTAAGCCAAGAGTTTGAATTGTGTCATGGATTATTTTGCGCTCAAAAGCATTCATTGGCGAGAGTTTGACGGATTTGCCGCTCTCTTTTACCTCTTGCGCTATCTTTTCCGCCAACTCTTTCAGCTCTCGTCTGCGACCCACACGGAAGCCATCTATATCTAGCATTAGGCGGCTCCGATCCCCTGTTGATGTTTGAACAGCTAAACGCGTTAGCTCTTGGATGGCATTAAGGACTTCACCATCGTTGCCGACTAGATGTCCTAACTTTCCACTTGTAATTGCTAAAGAAGCGCGATCATTTTCAATATCAATATCGATATCTCCATCAAGATCGGCGATATCTAGTAAAGTTTCTAGGTAATCTGCTGCGATATCACCCTCTTCCTCTAATTTCGTAGCGCTCTTTGGGGCGGATTGTTGGACAGATTCTGGGGCGTCTTCTACAACTTCTTTGGTTTTTTTAGCCATAACTCTTATGCCTTATCTTTTAGTGGGTATTAATACCTTTTGTACTATTTTGTCATGAAATGTCTATTTTTTCTTCTTTTTCTTTTTTGGTTGCTTTCTTTGACCTTTTAACTCACCCTGATTCTCTTCTATTGAACTTATCGGTGGCGCGGGTTCGTCACTATCTGTGACCCCACTCTTCTTCGCGCGCTTTCGTTGCAACTCCTCATATGCAGGTGATCCTGGAGTCGGATTTCGTTTAATGACATAGAACTGTTGTCCCCAAGTCCATAAGTTTGTGGTAGACCAATAAATTAAAACCCCGATTGGAAAGTTAACGCCGGTGATCGCGAAAATTACTGGGAATAAATACAACATAATTTTCTGTTGCTGCAACATCATATTATTTTTGGAATCCATTTTAGGCATTCCTTTTAACATTAATTGACGTTGTGTTGTGAAAGTTGTGATAGACATAAAAGCAATCAAAAAGACTGTGACAAGTTTTACGTTTCCATCTGTTGAGCCTAAGAAGGTTTGCGAGATTTGAGCACCGAAAAATTTAGCTTGGGCCGCGCTCACCACATCTACTTGTGTGAGCACGCCATATTTTACTGGTGGGGTTTTGCCAATTCCGTTTAAAACCGTAAATAGCGCAAAGAAGATAGGTGCCTGTGCCAAGATTGGGAAGCATGAAGCTAGTGGGTTAGTTTTATGTTCTTTGTAAAGCTTCATCATTTCTTCGGATTGTTTTTGGCGGTCGTCTTTGTATTTTGTTTGAATCGTTTTCATGTGTGGTTGTAACGCAGTAAGCGCGCGCTGGCTCTTAATTTGCTTAACAAAAAGTGGAATTAAGATAGTTCGAATTAAAATAACGAGGCCAATAATTGAAAGGGTCCAAGTGACACCGCTATCGGCGTTAAAGATCGGAGAGAGCCAGCCGTGAATAGTCATAATAACCCACGAAACCGCTATATATAACGGTTTTAAGATGGCGATATCCATTTGTTATATTCCCGCTTTCTTTAATTCAATTCCGTTTTTCTTCACATAATCAACACCGCCATGCGACCATGGGTTACAACGAACAAGTCGCCATAAACCCATCGTTAGACCTTTAAGACCATAATTTTCAATTGCTGTTTTTGTATAACTTGAACATGATGGGTAGTACTTACAACGGGGAGTCGTCATTGGTGATATCCATTTTTGGTAAAAATTAATCAAAGTAATAAGAAATTTTTTCATTGTTGGTGCATTCTTGCTTCGTTTGATTTTTTGATTAATTTGGAAACGATGATAGAAATTTCATTAAAAGTTTGACTTTGGGCGGCTTTTGATAATGCGCGGATAACTAAAAATGAACCTTCTGGGGTGTTTTGAATTTCTTCGCGTAAAGCATGGCGAATTTTTCGGGCGACACGGTGGCGCGCAACGGAACCTCCCACACTTTTACTGACTATTACTCCTGCCCGAGCAGGGGTCTTTAATTCTGTGTTATATAAATATCCAACAAAATTAGCTGTTGCAATTCGGAAGCCACTCTTTGTTGCGCGAGCGAATTCGCCACTATCCTTTAACCGCGCGTTTTTAGAAAGCATGGTGATTGCGTTTAAGTAGAGAGAGTGATGCGACCTTTAAGGCGGCGGGCTGCAAGAATGGCTCGTCCGGCACGTGTTGCCATACGGGCGCGGAAGCCGTGTTTTTTTGCGCGTCGACGAGTGTTTGGTTGGTAAGTGCGTTTTGTCATGGTGACTCCTTTAAAGCGTTAAAAATAATTCATGGCATAAGTACGGGGGAAGGTAGGCAAGGAGGTAACGGTAGGGCTTTTTGGATAACGTGGTCAAACTCGAGCGTGGCGGTTTTATGGCAAAAGGCTCCAATTTATAATTGTGGATAACTAGTTGCTTTTTATCCGTTTTCACTCTAGTTTTTCACTCTCTCCAACAGGGAAACTTTTAGAAGTTTGAAGT
Source organism: Candidatus Planktophila sp. (assembly GCA_038905755.1). GTDB lineage: Bacteria > Actinomycetota > Actinomycetes > Nanopelagicales > Nanopelagicaceae > Planktophila. The sequence continues at coordinate 11,064 of JBCKHR010000008.1, read as the reverse complement.
TAATCTCTAAACTTTAGGTTTAGACCACAGCCTGTGGATAACCTTGTGGATAACTAGAAAGGCGCCAAAGTGGGTATTAAAGAGATCGAAGTGAGTGAGCTTTGGAGTCGTGTTGTTGAAGAGGTGGCTAAAAATGCTCCACAACATCGTGCATTTTTACAATTAACTAAACCGTTGGGCTTGTTGGCGGGTAACGGGATAACAAATTTACTTGTTGCTGCTCCTAATCTTTTTGCGAAAGATGTTTTAGAGAGTCGTTTGCGCACAATTGTTAGCGATGTCTTAACTCGCGAACTTGGAGAGAAAGCAAACATCGCGGTTACGGTCGATGAAACGTTGGAAGTTTTAGATTTACCGATTCCGGAAGTTGAAATTGAATTTGTCACTCCTAGAATTGGAACAGGTCGTGATGTCTCCCCTGTGTATTCTGGAAAAAATATTGAACAGTCTCAATTAAATCCACGGTATGTTTTTGAAACTTTTGTTATCGGGGCTTCAAACCGTTTCGCTCATGCTGCCTCCGTTGCAGTAGCGGAAGCTCCGGCAAAAGCGTACAACCCGCTTTTTATTTATGGTGAGTCGGGGTTAGGGAAAACTCACTTATTGCACGCTATTGGCGCATATGCAAAAGAGCTATATGGCAGCGTGCGGGTTCGTTATGTCTCAAGTGAAGAGTTTACCAACGATTTTATTAACTCTATCCGTGATGATAAAGCTTTAGCTTTTCAGCGCCGTTATCGAGATTTAGATGTTTTATTGGTTGATGATATTCAATTCTTAGAGAACAAAGAGCGAACACAAGAAGAGTTTTTTCACACTTTTAACACTTTATATAACACTAATAAGCAAATTGTTATATCTAGTGATCGTCCCCCGAAACAATTAACAACTTTAGAAGATCGTTTACGTTCGCGTTTTGAATGGGGTTTGATTACCGATATTCAACCACCTGAACTAGAAACTCGAATTGCTATTCTGCGTAAAAAAGCTGCTCAAGATAAATTAAATGCGTCCGATGATGTATTGGAGTATATCGCTAGTAAAATTTCAACAAATATTCGTGAATTAGAAGGTGCGTTGATTCGAGTTACTGCTTTTGCTAGTTTAAATCGCCAAAGTGTTGATTTATCTTTAGCGGAAATAGTTTTAAAAGATTTAATTCCTAATGAATCAACACCAGAAATCACCGGGGCTACGATTATGGCTCAAACTGCAGCTTATTTCAGTTTAACTTTAGATGACTTATGTGGAACTTCTCGATCTAGAGTTTTGGTTAATGCTCGCCAGATAGCTATGTATTTATGTAGGGAATTAACCGATCTCTCCCTTCCGAAAATCGGTCAAACTTTCGGCGGGCGAGACCATACAACTGTTATGCACGCTGATCGAAAAATCCGTAAATTAATGGCTGAGCGACGTTCGATTTATAACCAAGTCACAGAACTAACCAATAGGATAAAACAACAGAATAAAAGCGGTAATTAGCGTAATTTGTCCGTTTTACCGCTTTTTACCCTTAGTTTGTGGATAACTTGGGGATAACTAGAGGAAGTTTTTCTTTTATTGTGGGTAGACAGGGAGAACGGTTATTGAAAAGGAGGTGGGGTCTGTGAAGTTGGTTCTTATAAGCGAGGTTTCCACACCTTTACTCGTTTTACCCACAGTGGGAAGATTAAGAAACTCCGTAACGGAGAGGGGTTTTGCTCCTTTTCCACAAACAAACCCTCTGGTTACTACGACTACTTATATATATAAAAATGGTATAAAACGAACTCGATGAAAGAAGGCGTGAAGTGAAATTTACTGTTGAACAAGCAACCCTTACAGATGGGGTTAATTGGGTTTCTCGAAGCCTTTCAAACCGACCTATAAAAACCGAGCTTTTAGGTATTGTTATCGACGCAACCGGCGACCAAGTTTTGCTTTCCGCCTCAGACTTAGAAACCGCAAGCAAAGCGCGCATTAACGCCGAAATTAACGAAAAAGGCAGAGTGTTGGTGTCAGGGAAACTTCTAACCGAAATCGCACGAACACTTTCAAATAAACCAATAACTTTTAAATTAGAAGGCACTCGTGTTGTGGTAACAAGCGGAAGCGCTAAATTCACACTTCCGACACTTTCAATAACTGAATACCCAAATTTACCAGAGTTACCCGAAACAACAGGAATTATCGCCAGCGATGTTTTCGCTACTGCAGTAGCACAAGTGGCGGTCGCAGCCGGACGAGACGACTCCCTGCCAACCCTAACCGGGGTACATGTAGATATAAACGAAAACACCATAACTTTCGCGGCCACTGATCGCTACCGCCTCGCTGTCCGAGAAATCCAATGGCAACCAAGTACACCAAACGTTTCGATAACAGCGCTATTACGCGCCCGAACTATCGCTGATGCTGCAAAATCATTAACAGGCTCAAAAAACGTTTCACTCTCCTTCGTGCCCGCAACAAGCAACGATCGTTTAGTAGGTTTCGCAGGAGATGGGAAAACAATGACCTCACGGATGTTAGATGGCACCTTCCCTCCATACCGTCACCTTTTACCACAAGAAGTAATTACCACCGCTGTTATTGAAGTAGCGCCATTTTTAGATTCAGTTCGCAGGGTTTCCATTGTTACCGACAAAACAGTTCCTTTACGTTTAGAATTTAAAAATAACACACTTTCATTAGAAGCTGGAGCCGGCGAAGAAGCGCAAGCAACCGAAGAAATAAATATTCTATTAAACGGCGAAAATATTTCTATTGCTTTCAACCCTACTTTCTTAGCTGACGGATTGCATGCAATTGGCACCCAGTTTGTTCAAATTTCTTTCACTGGATCTAACAAACCAGCAATCCTTATGGGGCGAGCAGAACTAAAAAGCGAAGCAATCGAAAATTACCGTTATTTATTAATGCCAATGCGCTACGCCTCTTAATAAAGAGCAGTAATGCATATCAATAAATTAGCTCTGACTAATTTTCGTTCTTATAAGAGTTTAGAGTTAGAACTACCGCTTGGAGTTAGTACTTTTATCGGTGATAACGGTTCTGGCAAAACAAATATCATAGAAGCGTTAATTTATTTATCATCACTAACTTCACATCGAGTTGCGAATAACCAACCATTAATTTTATTAGGCGAAGAACAAGCAATTATTAGAGCCGAAATCGAACGCGATTTACGGAAACTCCAAGTGGATTTAGAGATTAATATCAACAGAGCGAACCGCGCACGGTTAAATCAAAACCCAACAAGATCACAACAAGAAATTCTAGGAGTTTGCCAAGTCGTCTATTTTTCTCCTGAAGATTTAGATTTAGTGCGCGGGGACCCAACTACCCGCAGAAATTTTTTAGACCGCCTGCTAGTAACCCGCACACCGCGCATAACTAGCGTCATCTCTAATTATGAACGGGTAGTAAAACAAAAAAACGCCTTACTTAAAACCAGATCATCACAGAACACCCTAATACCTTGGAACGAACAACTGGTAACACTCGGGGCAGAATTAATCGCTGAACGCATTAATTTAATTAACGCGCTAAACCCATGGGTTAATAAAAATTACGCTAATTTAAACGAAGTTAAACCAGTTTCTATTTCTTACAAAAGCAACATTGCAGGGTTATCCGGCTCGATAAAAAAGAATAACCAGATACTCAACCAAAAATTAATAGAAGTTGCATATCAAGAAATCGAACGCGGAGTTTCACTAATTGGACCACACCGTGATGATTTACATTTACAACTAGGGGACTTTCCCGCTAAAGGATACGCCAGCCAAGGGGAATCTTGGTCAATAGCTATAGCGCTTAAAATTGGGTCATTTAATTTACTTAAAAGTGAAGGCGCACAACCAATCCTCCTCCTTGATGATGTTTTTGCGGAACTTGATATTTCAAGACGACAACAATTGATGTCGGTGACGCAAGACGCCGAACAGACGCTAATCACTGTATCGGTAGAGAAAGATTTACCGGCAGAGTTAATTACAACTAAATTTTATGTTACACCCGGTGTTGTTAGAAAAGAGAAGTGATGGGTAAGCGCGATTTAGCCCACGAGTTACTAAAAAGTTACAGAACAAAAAGTATTAAACGAAGAGAAAAAACAGAACCAATTCAAAAGGTTCGCACATCTACCAGCTCTGATCCAGAGTTAATTGGCGGAGTTCTAACTAACTTAATTAACGAACGAGGCTGGAAAAGCGGAATTGCCGAAGGAACCCTTTTTGTATCTTGGGAAAGAATCATAGGAGCAGAAATTGCGCGCCACACAACCCCTCTCTCAATTTCAGAGGGTGTGCTAACGGTGCGCGCTTCTTCAACGCCATGGGCTACCCAACTTTCTTTAATGTCAGGACAATTACTAGAAATAATCCAACGTGACACCACCGGAGTATTGGTCGAAACCATCGTTTTTATCGGGCCACAAAAACCGAGTTGGAAGCGTGGACTCCGTACTATCAGAGGAGCGCGCGGCCCACGTGATACTTATGGTTAAAAAACTCAATAACCACCTCGCACAATAGAACCCTTCAACCATGGCCCAATCGTTCGGCTATACCCACACCTAAGGCTTTTTACGACTATCTCAGCCTCGAATTTACAGATAGAATAAAACCATGTATTTGGGAATTTCAGCCCAATAGCCTTTATAAGGAGTTTTGTGGCCCAGAAGAGCGGCAATTACGACGCCAGCACCATCACTGTACTTGAAGGGCTTGAAGCTGTCCGTAAGCGCCCCGCTATGTATATTGGCTCCACCGGAGAGCGTGGACTTCATCACCTTGTCTATGAAGTAGTCGATAACTCAGTTGATGAAGCTCTCGCTGGTTATTGCACGGAAATTAACATCACTTTGATGGCTGATGGCGGGCTCGAAGTAATTGATAACGGTCGAGGAATTCCAGTTGATATCCACCCGATCGAAAAGAAGCCCGCGTTAGAAGTCGTGCTGACAACTCTCCATGCTGGCGGAAAATTCGGTGAGGGCGGTTATTCAATATCCGGCGGCTTGCACGGGGTTGGAATCTCTGTTGTCAACGCTTTAAGTTCCAATCTCTCTGTTGTGGTACAACGCGACGGAAGTGAATGGTCGCAAAGTTACAAACTTGGAACCCCAACCGCGCCCCTTAAGAAAGGTAGCCCTTCGACTTCATCAGGGACCACGGTTAGATTCTGGCCATCGATAGACATTTTCGAAACAACTGACTTCTCTTTTGAAACCCTCTCAACGCGTTTCCGTGAAATGGCTTTCTTAAATAAAGGTTTAATTCTGACCTTTACAGATGCGCGCCAAGGACATGTTGACGAGAAAGGCGAACAAATAAGTGTTCGCTATCAAGCCCAAGGTGGAATTTCTGATTTTGTAAAACATTTAAATTCAACGCGCGGCGAAACACATAAATCAATAATTTCATTTAACTCAGAAGATTTAACACGAAAACTCTCACTCGAAGTATCCATGCAATGGAATACGGGATTCTCTGAATCTGTTTACACTTTTGCAAATACAATTCACACACATGAAGGAGGTGCGCACGAAGAAGGTTTCCGGACAGCGCTAACTTCTGTTGTTAATAAGTTTGGCGAAGAACAAGGTTTTATTCGAAAGAAAGAAGACCGCTTAACCGGAGACGATGTACGAGAAGGTTTAACCGCAATTGTCTCAATCAAATTAATTGACCCGCAATTTGAAGGTCAAACGAAAACAAAACTAGGCAACACTGAAGCAAAATCATTTACTCAAAAGGTTGTTAACGAAGAACTCACTACTTGGTTTGAACAGAACCCAGCTGAAGGCAAAGAAATCGTCCGTAAAAGTATCGATGCCGCGGCAGCCCGCGTAGCTGCGCGCAAAGCTCGCGATTTATCACGGAACCGCAAAGGTTTATTAGAAGGGCGAGGAATGCCTGGAAAGTTAGCGGATTGCCAATGGACCGACCCAGCAAAATGCGAACTATATATTGTTGAAGGTGATTCAGCTGGAGGCTCTACTAAAGGCGGCCGCGACTCACGTAACCAAGCAGTATTACCGATACGGGGAAAAATTCTTAACGTTGAAAAAGCCCGCATAGATCGTGTTTTACAGAACAACGAAGTTCAATCTCTTATTACAGCGCTAGGTACTGGCGTTCACGATGATTTCAATATTGCAAAACTTCGTTACCATAAAATTGTTTTAATGGCAGATGCCGATGTTGATGGACAACATATTCGAACTCTTCTTCTAACTCTACTTTTTAGATTTATGCGCCCACTTATTGAGAAGGGTTTTGTTTATTTAGCACAACCGCCTTTATATAAACTAAAATGGGCCGGTAAAGAACCAGTGCAATATGCCTTCTCTGATCGCGAACGCGATAGTTTTATAAAAATTGGAATTGAAGCCGGAAAACGTTTACCGAAGGAAGATGGAATCCAACGCTTTAAAGGTTTAGGTGAAATGCCAGCGAAAGAGTTGTGGGATACAACTATGGACCCAGAACACCGCGTTTTAATTCAAGTAACCCTGGAGGATGCCGCAGCAACAGATAACCTCTTCGCAGTACTTATGGGTGAAGATGTGGTACAACGCAGGGCTTTTATTCAACGCAATGCCAAAGACGTCAGATTTTTGGATATTTAAATGGACGAGATAGGCAAGAGATACGACAGGATTGAAACTGTTGACCTCCAAGTTGAAATGGCACGGTCATATCTTGATTATGCAATGTCAGTCATTGTTGGCCGCGCACTTCCAGATGTTCGCGATGGCTTAAAACCGGTTCACCGCCGCGTTCTATATGCAATGTATGACGCTGGGTACCGACCAGATAAGGGTTATTACAAATCTTCACGCATTGTCGGAGATGTCATGGGTAATTACCACCCACACGGCGACGGAGCGATTTATGACACTGTTGTGCGGTTAGCCCAACATTGGTCGCTCCGTTACCCACTCATTGATGGCAATGGAAACTTCGGCTCACCCGGCAACGATCCAGCAGCAGCGATGCGTTACACCGAAGCTCGTTTATCTCCTATCGCGATGGAAATGATGCGCGATATTGATGAAGACACAGTTAATTTTTCACCTAACTATGACGGTCGATCACAAGAACCTACTGTTCTACCGAGCCGTTTCCCCAACTTACTCGTTAATGGCAGCGCTGGAATTGCAGTTGGAATGGCTACAAATATTCCACCACACAATTTGCGCGAGATTGGCGAAGCTGTTGCATGGGCACTGGCAAATCCAGATGCAAACCCAGAAGAGACTCTCACTGAGTTATTAAAAATTGTAAAAGGGCCCGACTTCCCAACTAAAGGTTTAATTGTTGGTCGAAATGGAATTGAAGATGCTTACCGCACAGGCCGTGGCTCAGTCACAATGCGCGGAGTGGTTCAAATAGAAGAAATTAATAAACGAACATGTTTAGTTGTCTCCGAACTTCCTTATCAAGTTAACCCAGACACTTTAGCGCTAAAGATTGCCGAACTAGTTAAAGATGGGAAAATTAAAGGAATTGCTGATGTGCGCGACGAAGGCAATGAACGCTTAGGCCAACGTCTAGTTGTTGTGCTAGCGAACTCAGCGATTCCAAAAGTAGTTCTAAATAATTTATATAAACAGACACAACTACAAGATACTTTCGGCGCTAACATGTTGGCTCTGGTCGATGGCGTGCCGCGCACGCTGCGCCTTGACGAATTCATCAGATATTACATTGAGCACCAAGTTGAAGTTATAGTGCGACGCACAAAGTTCCGTTTGACTGAAAAAGAAAAACGCGCACATATCTTAAAAGGATATTTAAAAGCCCTTGATGCGCTAGATGCGGTTATTGCCTTAATTAGGGCCAGCACTACTGCGGAAGAAGCGCGCACTGGTTTGATGAAATTGCTAGATGTTGATGAACTTCAAGCTAATGCGATTTTAGATATGCAATTACGTCGAATTGCAGCGCTGGAACGCCAGAAAATCAACGATGAACATCACGGCTTAATGGCCGATATTGTTGAATTACACATAATTCTTGCTAACCCTGAAAAACAACGTGAAATAATTAAAACTGAATTAGCGGATTTAGTCACTAAATATGGCGACGAACGCCGCACGCAAATTGTTGCCAGCGAGGGTGATTTCTCAGCAGAGGATTTAATCCCTAACCAAGATGTTGTGGTAACAATTACCCGCGGGGGATATTCAAAACGCACAATGGCTGATCTTTATAGATCACAACGTCGGGGTGGGCGCGGCGTAAAAGGCGCCGCGTTGAAAGAAGATGATGTGGTAGATCATTTCTTTATTGCCTCAACCCATGACTGGTTGCTCTTCTTTACAAACCAAGGTCGTGTGTACCGTACAAAAGTTCACGAACTTCCAGATGCAGGTCGCGACGCACGCGGACAACATGTCGCAAACCTAATGGCATTTAAACCTAATGAAAAAATTGCGCAGGTATTGTCGATAAAGGATTACACAATTTCACCTTATTTAGTTTTAGCAACCCGGAGCGGCCTAATCAAAAAGACACCTCTTGTTGAATATGACTCGCCGCGAACTGGCGGTCTAATAGCGATATCTCTCAAAGCAAAGGATGAAGTTGTCAGTGCAACACTTGTGAACTCAGGAGATGAGCTACTTTTAGTATCTTGCAAAGGAATGTCGTTGCGATTTACGGCAGATGGAGAATCTCTTCGATCAATGGGCCGTTCAACTAGCGGTGTGAAAGGGATGAAATTCCGCGCAGGAGATGAGTTGCTTACTATGGCGCGGATAAATTCCGAAGCAGCCAACAATTCATTTGTTTTCACGGCAACAGATGGTGGTTATGGCAAAAAAACCCCGATCAATGAATACCGACTACAAAGGCGTGGTGGCATTGGTATAAAAGCTGCAAAAATAGATGAGGGCTCACGCGGATCACTTGTGAGCGCTCTGGTATTGCGAGACGAAGACGAAGTCTTGGCAATCACATCAACTGGAACCGTCATACGAACCCCAGCAGCGCAGGTACGGCAAACAGGGCGCGACTCAATGGGTGTGCGGCTAGTCAACTTAAATGAAGGCGTGACCCTTCTCTCTGTGACCAAGAACGGCGAAGATGAGATTTCTCCGAAAAGTTAGTACTCTTCGGGTTCTGAGTTTGTAGGTCTAGATGCGTTCAAGGTAACCTTGCGCTTCTGCTCTTAGGCAGGTTGGAAACAACCCTGCTAAGCGCGGGCCTATAGCTCAGCCTGGTTAGAGCGCTTCCCTGATAAGGAAGAGGTCGATGGTTCGAGTCCATCTAGGCCCACCCCGTTCTAATACGGGGACCTAGCTCAATTGGTAGAGCACCGCCTTTGCAAGGCGGGGGTTAGGGGTTCGATTCCCCTGGTCTCCACGCTGTGATGTCTCGGGACATCATTCTCTTTTTGTAATGAATTACTCTGGGGCAATTGAGCCCAATAATTCTTCTCTCCATCAATGAGATGCGTAGTGAAACCTTGCCTTGGGTTTGTGGATAACTTTTTAGGTACCTCCATACTTTTTGTCACCCTAGTATATGAAAAATTCACGGAAGAGAATCAAATTAATCCTAATTGCTATTCTTACAAGCGCCCAACTAGTTACTCCAACATCTAATGCAGGCGGTGTTGGTGGAACACCGCCTCAAACAGCCTGCTATATAGAAATTGGAAATGCTCACTTCTCAACAAGCCTTAATGAGAATCAAGGTTTGACCGCAGTTAAAGTTAATGCGATTTCTTATTGTAACTTCACACAAAGTAATGTCGAATTAACAGTCAAGATATACAAAGTCGGAAGATTTACAAACTATCTGGTAGCCAATAAAACGGTGAAATCTGGTGGATTGAGTGCGCCTGGAATAAGAATTAAAAATCAAGTTACCTACTTTGTTTGTAAAAACTTCAAAAAGTCACGCTTTTTCGGAGTAGCATCCTCGGTAGCAACAATTAATAGCAAGCAAATGTTCGCGCCACCAACTAGATCTGAGAAAATAAAAACGCTCAATTGTGGAAACTAAGATAACCTTCTTTCATGGAAAGCTACCGAGATGAGTTTTTGACTCCAGAAGATTTAGAGGAGGAACGGGCGTATTTTTCCTTTGTTGGTGAATTACTAAACAGACACGATTCTCGCTACGAACTTGAAGCAAAAGAGCTTGTTAAACAAGGTAGAAGATTCTCTAGAATCAACGAATCAATACTTCAATTTAAGTTAGACAGAATAGGTTGTGCCTTCAGCCTTTCAGAAGATCAAGGAGAAACTTTCCAAGAATTTAGTTGGACACGGTTGGGTTGGCGAAAAGCGTCAAAGCTCGAATATCTCCCGTTTTTTTTCGCTGACTGCGAAGCCAAAGTTTTACTAGCTAAGTAAATCTCGATCTCCACACAACTACCTGTATAGGGCAACCTTTCGAGAGTTCAAGTCCCTCGGCGTGCGCACTTTCGAATGATTCCACGAACCAACTCTACTTGTGCATCTTGACATGATTCCTCCTGAGTTGTTGCGCAACAAGTAAGAGACCAGACCGCGTGGAGATTGATTTTGGTTCAGTACATCCGGGACATCGAGACAAAGGCGTTGGAATAACTATCAAAAGAGTTGTGAGTGACTTCCGATTCTGATTAGCCGCAACGCGGGTCCCAGGATAACTTCAAGCATTTAAGTGCTTTAACATATCCTCCAAGTTGTTAAATCGCTTGCCTTGACCTTTTTGGGAATTCTTTATAGCCCGAATGGTTGCAGCGTTTGGTTTAGCAGGAATAAAAGGAATGGCTTTTTCTTGTACGGTGCGAAGCAACATCATACGAATCGCATCAGAGAGAGTTAAACCACAATGCATTGCACGCGGTACCATTTCCATCCACAAGTTATTTCGCATTACAGCTATCTCGCGCAACTAAAGAGAAACGGTCACTTCATGCCAAACTCAACTGCAACACTCCACACTTCAATGGGCGATATTGTTATTGAACTATTTCCTAACCATGCACCAAAAACAGTTGCTAACTTTGTTGAACTTGCCACCGGTGCGAAAGAGTGGGCTGATCCACGGACGGGCGAGAAATCCACTGCCAATC
>JBCKHR010000007.1:0-46137 GCA_038905755.1 Candidatus Planktophila sp. | reverse complement strand
CGGCGTTGTGGGCGGTGCCGGCGGCGGCGTTGGCGGCGGCTCTGGCGGTGGTGGCGGCGGCGAGGGCGACGTTGGCGGCGGTGGTGGCGGCGGTGTTGGCGGCGGCAGCGGTGCCGGCGGCCCAGGCGGCGTTGGCGGCGATCTGGCCGATGGCGGCGTTGCCGGAGAAGCTGTCGGTGTTGGGGGTGCCGGCGTCGGTGCCACCGCCGGCGGTGCCGGAGATGCTGGTGACGGTGACGGTGATGGCGATGGCGGCGTTGGCGGCGGTAAGGGCGGCGATGGCGGCGTTGGCGGCAGTAGTGGCGGCGAAGGAGGCGGAGGCGGCGTTGGCGGCGGAGAAGTGGGAGGCGATGGCGGCGGCGTTGGCGGCGTTGGCGGCGGCTCTGGCGGCATTGGCGGCGGTTTCGGCGGCTCTGGCAGAGGCGGCGGTGGCGATGGCGGCGGCGTCTCTGGCGGCGGCGGCGGCGGAAGCTTTGGCAGCATCGTCAGCGACATGTGCAGGACTATCTGCTGCGACGGCGGCTCCTTGAATCTGCACAGTTGAGAAGGTAAGCGCCAGTGCGACTATCAGAAAAAGAAATCTGGGGCTAGTTTTTCTATTTGACATTTAGAGGTTCACCTTAGCTCATTACGATTGAATTCTTTGAGTCCGTATATATCTTCCGCATAGTTACACTGTAAAGCAATTACTTAATAGCGGATACTGTTTTTTGAGAGAAAAAATATTCTTTTTGAAAAGGCTTATGAAACTCTTCCCGATATGCAACGAATAGTCCAGTACTACCCCTATTCCGTCGGATTTAAGACAATGAGACGCTTATCAAAACGCTTTAGATGACTTCGCATTGGCGGAGTCTCTAAGGCGTTTTTCTCTAGGAGTAAAAAACGAGAGGGATGTCAAGGGTGCTTAGTGCTCTGCAGGAACAAGTCAAACATTTCCTCTTCATTCACACTCCAGACTTAGGAAGCCTTCCTAGGCGTTGGCTATCTGTAAGACCTCGCTGTAGATACAAATCTAAAGCACTTAACCTTGGGGCGTAGGGAGACCAAAAATAAATCCCCCGCCATTACCTTCCTCATCTTGTGAAATCTCGATTGTTGAGATTGAGCCGTCCTTAAACTTAACCTCAAAAGACGGGAAGTTACTCTTTGGGTCATCGTCATCATTAGTAAATCCATTAAACTTTAGAATTGTTGCTCCATTTAGAGAGCCGTAGTAATTCTGCCAAAACTTTTGGTTGTCATGTCTCATATCTTAATCTCCTTGTTAGTAGGTGGGCGGCTACTGCCTAACTATTGAATAGCGAAGTGCCTATTTCTATTCTGCTCGTTGCGTTAACTCGCTTTGTTAAGCGCCGCCTAGAATCCGTAGCGCAATTCTTTATACTTCCCACGAACAGGGATTAGCAACCGCATAAAGTGTTACCACAGTATCAAAATGTTTTTTGGTAATTGCTGTTGGCTTAACCTTGCCTGGTAGGACACCGTATATCGTGTCTTCGTCGTCTGTGCCTCCGATCCAGAGCCCGTCCAGCACCTCGGACCATAAATCTTTAGGTAGCCAAGGCTCTTCTACTTGGATCTGTGGTCGGTACCCTGCTGAATAATCTATTTCTTTATCGCATCACCGCTCTCGCGCACCCACGAATTTAAGGCAGAGGCGACTTCGGCTGGAGATTTTTCGCCATCACTGACTTTACTTAGATAAGTTCGAAGTGTGCTAAAAAAAATCATTCACCATCGTAGATACCTAATCTTTCTATAGGCCAATAACTACTAACTCTACCTAAATACGCGAAATCTCGATTGCCTCGACTTGCCACCGGCTTGCAAGACCACTCGCCCCTTGCCAGAAGCGACGATGGATGGCACCACTTATTTCAACCCACTGATTGGATTTAAGAGCTAGTGCGCTACGCCTGGCCTTGGCCGACCAGGCTGCAATATCGAGGGTATCTACCCCCTGACCTTTAACGCGAGTGATGATTAAACGAAACTCGACTACTTTATCCCCGCTAGGTAGCTCCTTTTCGATCGCCAAAGCAGAGACGCGTCCCCGCAGCATGCAATCATTTAACGATAAATCTTCTTGCTTTTCAAAATTTTCATCTCGCTTTTTACTGGCAATTTTTGTGGACATTTTTTGACCCTTCTTTTTCTACGTTAGAAGGTTGATTCTTATTTCTAGAACTGACAAGGGCACCGATTTAAAATGTGGACTGTGCAAAAACTAACTACTGTGAGTAGTTTCCACAAGATTAGAGGAACCACATTGGGAGATCTGCTCTTAAAAAAATCTACTCATACCCTGAGACTTCGAGCATGGAAAAGTTTCCCTCGATGAAAGCAAAGGAATTACTTCACTTATTGCAGAGAAAGCCGTTAAACTACACAATTGTAAGGCAACGTGGATCTCATAAAAGGTTAAGATCCAATGTAGGCAATACTTTTACTTTTGCTTACCACGGAAGTGAAGAGCTTTCCGGTAAGCAAGTTTTTTATATACTGGTTGTGCAAGTCGGATTATCAGAAGCGCTCGCGATGGAGGTGCTAAAATGAAAAAGGTTGAGGTACTTATTTCTTACGACCAAGGCACGTGGATGGCAAATCTAAATCACGAGATCGGCTACGTGGCGTTCGCCTCATCTTTAGCGGAACTTCGAGAACTCCTTGTCGAAGGTATCGATTTTCATTATGAAGAGGAAGTTGAAGTAATTGAGATTATTGATGAAAGCGCGAAATTAAATTCTTGAAATTTCAATTAAAAACCACCTTTGAAAATTTTATGAAATGGGCTATACGATTATAAAGATCCTTACTTTATAGAGATTGATATATCGCGCTGCGCTCGGTTTATTGCTGCGGTTTACTCAACCACTCACGCCAGCGCTCAACTGCCTGCTCCTGCGTCATCCCAACCAACTGTGAAGGCGTGAGTTTTACTTTCATAATCAGATTCCTAGCCAACTTAGCATCAATTGAAGCCCCTAAGTCAATGGAGGTGGGCGGAACTGGGCGAACGGGAACTTTTCCTCGATCTACTGCGTCCCAAAACTGAACTTCATCTATATGGAGTTGCTCGCGCAAAATATGTTGGAATACATCGGGGTCCTTATACTCACCACTTCCGTGAGAAATGCGAGTGAACAACCGCTCCCCAGTTGGTGTTGTAAAGATATACCGTCTGTGGTCACCGCCTCTTTTCTGCGAAAGCTTCTCTCTGTTCTCCCAGCCTTCAACCTCTACAAACTTTCTTAACTCCTTATATGTGGGAAGTCGCACTACTCTTCGCCAAAAAGATGTTCAAAGAGCGCCTGATCCGTACTAAGTAAAACAAGATTAACCAACCCCCAATTGTCTTCGTGGTTGGGGTATCTTCTCAAATCCTCAACCCACGTTAGTGAATAGTCACGCAAGGCTTGGATAAGCTCATTACCCGCTGCTTCAAAATCAGAGCCTTGGCTGGAAACTGGGAAACCTGAAATCCACATACTGACTCTCCCATCTTCCGAAAAGCGCACTTGTGGGTTAAGTGGGCAGAGCGCCCGAAGCGCCCGTAAAAAGTCTTGTTGATTGACAACCGCCACTGGCTCATCCTCTTTACGCTGAACAACCACGGAAATGTGGGCGGAGGCAGAGTCGTAAATTAATTTGAAGTTATCTCGCGCATCGGTGATGTTGGCGTATTTTAGGATTTGGCTCATATCAGTACTGTACGTCATGTACGTCATGTACGCAAGGAGCTCAGCCCCAAAAAATACAAGTCGGGTCGGCCTCGATTTCGGCGAGCAATTTATCGATGTTTGGGGTTGGCGGTACTAGATCGTAGATGTGGAACTTGGAATTGCGGTCGCTCCAGTAAATTTGCCATTCTCGGCGGACCTGCGTGTAGCGAAGTCGGACGATCGGGCAGCGACTCCATTCCGGTCCTAAATCCTGCGGCCACGGCGGACGGCACTCCACAATTGTGATCGCACGCGCATCAATGTCGATCTCGTAGCGCACTAAGCCATTGACATCCTCGGGTATAGCGTCGTTCAGGGTCTTGATCGATCGGCGAACACGAGCGATATCGGTTTCCGGTAGTGGCATCTTGAATCCTCTATCTGAATTGGTCTTGGTTTTGCTTCAAGTCCTGGTTGGGGTCAGGACTTGTGGTTGGGGTCGGTGGTAATGGTAGTAGTTGGCCTGTCATTTCTGCTAGCGACAACTGCCAAATTCTCGGCGAGGTCACTACGGTACTTCGCTCCGTTAAATAGTCGCGAACGACTTGGATTGAAACTTCTTGCGGAGTGCTGACAAGCGAGCATTTATCTCAATGATTTGGTCATTGTTTGGAAAATGTTCTTCATCCTTGATTTCGTAATTGTCGTTAAACCATGGCGAAACTTCGGCCCACGTCCAAATCGGCGAACGATTTGCAGCTACACCGATGTATCCACGTGGCTTCGGAAAGTCACCCGGGCCGCGCTTTCCAGTTGCCAACAACCGCACTGCCTCATGAGTCATTCCAACATTCATGGCCAAATCGGAGTAACCCACAAACTCATCGTGCCATCGCACTGGCGTAATTGATACACCTGCTTTCAGTAAACGTTGCGCAATACGTAAGCATGCATCAACTGGATTACTTGTTTCGCATTCGGTAAATACAGTGCTGATTCCATTGCTTGTTGACCATAGCAACTCCGAAAAGGATCCATCCAAGACTTTCGCTTGGGTTCGGTTATCTGAATCCCATCCTTGTATTTCCAACTCAAGACTATATTTAATCATCACTGCCCCCTTCGCTTGTGAGAACTATACATCATTTTGTTGGCATATGCCAACACTTTTTTATCTATGAAGGTTCAAGTCATTGTCCACAGGTGTAGGTCACCGCTAGCCTGATGCGCTGAAAGATTTCTGGAGCGTTGATTTATTTAAAGATGAGCTCAATAAACTGGTCAGCCACCTCGGCATTGACGATAATTTTTCTATCCTCGGCCAATCATGGGGCGAACTTCTTGCGATGGCAAAGGCGCCGATTTAAAATGTGGGGTGCAAAAACTAACTACTCTGTGCGCTCTGCAGCATCAAATTCTCCTAAATCACGGCGGGTACCAGATGCCACAATTCGCATTTCAATCTCTTCACTTTTACTTAAACGTTTAACTTCTGGTGAGCCAGCTAGCGCTAGAGCTTTCAGAGGATTGCCCAACCCTCGTGCCGATGGGGAAACTATTTGCAGCGCACTCCTCAATTTTCTTGGACGTAGCAGAAGAACTTGCCAAGATAAAAGCGAGACCAGAAGGTGCCGCTTGGTTAGAGGAAGAGTTAGAGAATCGTTTTAATGAAGTTAGTTTAATGATGGAAATCGCTCAGAAAATGAGAGAGGAACCCGAAACAAGTAGGGTAAGACACATGAAACTATCGTTAGTGGAATAGGTGAGTAAACATGCATGATCATGATTTCGCACTTGACTTAGATGGACAAGTTACATGCACCATTTGCGGTGTTATGGATGATGAGATGCCGCAATGGAAAGACCCGTATGAAGGAATAGATTCGGTGATGGATTTTGAGTGACGAGACTTTCGCTAGAGCTCTTGCTCGGCGGATGAAGTGAAGTACTTGTGCGAGAGAGCTCCTAGAATCTATGCCTAAAGCAGAAGTTGAGAAACTGTTGGGAAACGTCCTTTTTAGTTTCTGTGGTGAGTTCATACTTTAGATTTTCAGTCATTTTATTTTTCCTCTTCTAGTGGCTCAACGATTCCCAACTTCTCAAAAATGAATCTGCATGGCGAGATGAGAATCTCGAAATCCTCAACTGAGATTAGGTCGCGGACTACTAAGGCTTGAGAAGCGCTCACGCAAGCCCTCACTGAAGCCTTCGCCGAATCCTGCGCTGCATCCCACGCTGAAATCTTCGCTGCATCCCACGCTGCCTTCCTCACTGAAGTCTTCGCTGAGGACCATGCTGAATCCCTCGCTGAAGACCATGCTGAATCGTTCAAAATTTCCTCTCTTTTATGTTGGATTTCTCTAGCTTCATCAATCGTCATTGTGGGGATATTGTCGATGAATAGCGCTACTTGATTGTGATTTGGTCCGTAAAGTTGTTCAGCCATTATGAGCCTCTTATGGTTAGGAAACGTCCTGCTACCCCCCAATTATACTTCTTGATCTACTTGCGCGAGTCCCAAAGCAAGACTATCTACGAAATCGCCGAAGAAATTGAAGTAATTCTACGCGAGCAATTTGGCGAAGAAATTTAGGATACAGTCGGCACATCAATTCAAAAGTGCTTGCAAAAAATTGAAAATGAATTTACGAACGTCAACGCGGATGTGGGAGCAACAGAACCTAGGCAGAAGATGACTGAAGAATACGAACAAAATCACGACCAAGTACAACTGTTCATTGACATCATAAATAAAATTACAGTCGATGAGATGAAGCGGGTTGTTCAAAAGTATCGTACCTTCACCAACGCCAGTGCCAACGCCTTCACCAACGCCAGTGCCAACGCCAGTGCCAAAGCCAGTGCCAGCGCCTTCACCAACACCAGTGCCAGCGCCAAAGCCTTCACCAACGCCAACGCCAAAGCCTACGAGTACGCCTTCATCAACGCCTACACCTACGCCAACGCCATGCGCAACACCACACTAGCCCTAGTAGTCCGCGGTCTTATCTCCACCGAAGACTTCGAGATTATTATCGAACCATGCAGATTTATTCTAGAACGACTTGGAATAGTCGAGCCAAAAGAAGAATCATAATGAGAGGAAGGCATCCAAGAGCGAGTGTGCAAAAACTAACTACTGCGTGCGCTCTGCGGCATCTGTTGACTCGTCAACATCAAGATCGGCGCATTTTTTAAACCATTCACGCGCCTCATCATTACGTCCTGCAGCCTCTAGCGCGTCGGCGTAGGCATATCGCAAACGGATAGCCCACTCTTCACTCTCATTTTTAAGATCTTTGCAGGTCAAAGTAATTACTGCAGCATCAAACTCTCCTAAATCACGGCGAGCACCGGCTGCCACAATTCGCATTTCAATCTCTTCGCTTTTGCTTAAACGTTTAACTTCTGGTGAGCCAGCTAGCGCTAGAGCTTTCAGCGGATTACCTAACCCTCGTTCACAATCAGCCATAACCGGCCAAGTTGTGACATCTCCGGAAATACGATGTGCTGCGCGCAGCTCTTTTAACGCAATAGCGAAATGGCCTGCTCGGTAAGCGGCATAGCCTGCGCTTTCACGGACTACTGCTAAACGCCCTGCGTGATGGGCCGCGGCAACGCCATGTTTATGGGCACGCTGCGGATCACTCTCACTATATAAATTCACGCATGCTAAATGTCGTGCAACAACTTTGGCATTTTCAGCCGACAAACTTAACAACTCTGCGCGTAAACTTTTTTCAAGTTCTTCTCCAGTAATTTCATCTGGAATATCTGGTTCAAAAATTCGTGGGCGTAGGCGCGACGCATCACGTTCCATGGGAGCAGGGTGTGAAGGTTTCTTTCGTTCTTCCATTTCACAACTCCTTTATTTTATTTATCTAGTATTTTAAAGCAAAAAGAGCGTAATAGAAATAAAAAAGGGGCGCTTCAAAGAAGCGCCCCTTTTTATAAAAGATGTTCGGCAACGTTCTACTCTCCCACAAGGTCCCCCTTGCAGTACCATCGACGCTGAGAGGCTTAACTACCGGGTTCGGAATGGGACCGGGTGTTTCCCTCTCGCTATGGTCACCGAAACGCTATTGAGTTTTCGATCAAGCTAAGATCATTTCCATTTAAGGAAACAAATAAAAAGAACGTAGTCAAAGTGTTCTCTTTAAATTGTGGATCTCGAGACCGTATCTCGAGAGCCACACAGTGGACGCGTAGCAACTTTGTAGTTAAATCCTCGGCCTATTAGTACCGGTCAGCTCCAAGTCTTGCGACTCTTCCACTTCCGGCCTATCAACCCAGTAGTCTAGCTGGGGGCCTTACCTGGTAAACCAGTGGGAAACCTAATCTTGAAGCGAGCTTCCCGCTTAGATGCTTTCAGCGGTTATCCCTTCCGAACGTAGCTAATCGGCAGTGCTATTGGCATAACAACCGACACACCAGAGGTTCGTCCAACCCGGTCCTCTCGTACTAGGGTTAGGCCTTCTCAAGTTTCCTGCGCGCACAGAAGATAGGGACCGAACTGTCTCACGACGTTCTGAACCCAGCTCGCGTGCCTCTTTAATGGGCGAACAGCCCAACCCTTGGGACCTACTCCAGCCCCAGGATGAGACGAGCCGACATCGAGGTGCCAAACCTTGCCGTCGATATGGACTCTTGGGCAAGATCAGCCTGTTATCCCCGGGGTACCTTTTATCCGTTGAGCGACGGCGCTTCCACAAGCCACCGCCGGATCACTAGTTCCTGCTTTCGCACCTGCTCGACATGTCTGTCTCACAGTTAAGCTCCCTTGTGCACTTACACTCGACACCTGATTACCAACCAGGCTGAGGGAACCTTTGAGCGCCTCCGTTACTTTTTGGGAGGCGACCGCCCCAGTCAAACTACCCACCAGACACTGTCCCTGATCCGGATTACGGACCGAGGTTAGAAGTTCAAAACGATCAGAGTGGTATTTCAACGTTGACTCCACAGACACTGGCGTGCCCGCTTCAAAGTCTCCCACCTATGCTACACAAATCGTTCCGGACACCAATATCAAGATATAGTAAAGGTCCCGGGGTCTTTCCGTCTTTCTGCGCGTAACGAGCATCTTTACTCGTAATGCAATTTCGCCGAGCTTACGGATGAGACAGCGCTCAAGTCGTTACGCCATTCGTGCAGGTCGGAACTTACCCGACAAGGAATTTCGCTACCTTAGGATGGTTATAGTTACCACCGCCGTTTACTGGGGCTTAAGTTCTCAGCTTCGCCTTGCGGCTAACCAGTCCCCTTAACCTTCCAGCACCGGGCAGGCGTCAGTCCGTATACATCGTATTGCTACTTCGCACGGACCTGTGTTTTTGGTAAACAGTCGCTTGAGCCTGGTCTCTGCGGCCTTCCAACGCTTCGGAAGTAAATTCCTACACGTCGAAGGGCCCCCCTTCTCCCGAAGTTACGGGGGCATTTTGCCGAGTTCCTTATCCATAATTCACTCGATCGCCTTAGTATTCTCTACCTGACCACCTGTGTCGGTTTAGGGTACGGGCCGCAATAATTCTAGCTAGATGCTTTTCTCGACAGCATAGGATCATCCACTTCGCCTTACGGCTCGGCATCAGTTCTCAGAGTATGTGAGATGCGGATTTGCCTACATCTCCTCCTACCACCTTACCCCGGGACAACCATCGCCCGGGTTGGACTGCCTTCCTGTGTCACACCATTGCTTAACTACTACCACACCACAGAGAAGCGCTCCATCCGACCGACAAAAGCCAGTCAGACTTCAGACCTCTAAGTTTTAGTGGATTCGTTATGGGCGAATTAAAGCGGGTACCGGAATATCAACCGGTTGTCCATCGACTACGCCTGACGGCCTCGCCTTAGGTCCCGACTTACCCTGGGCGGATTAGCCTGGCCCAGGAACCCTTGGTCTTTCGGCGGAAAGGTTTCTCACCTTTCTCTCGCTACTCATGTCTACATTCTCACTCGTGTCACTTCCACGGCTAGATTTCTCTGCCGCTTCACCAGTGACACGACGCTCTCCTACCCATCCACACTCCTGGATCTTTTAACGGACCGGGATAATGTGTGAATGATAGAACTTCGGTGCTGTGCTTGAGCCCCGTTACATTGTCGGCGCGAAATCACTTGACCAGTGAGCTATTACGCACTCTTTAAAGGGTGGCTGCTTCTAAGCCAACCTCCTGGTTGTCTATGCGACTTCACATCCTTTTCCACTTAGCACAGGCTTTGGGACCTTAGTTGCTATTCTGGGTTGTTTCCCTCTCGACTATGAAGCTTATCCCCCACAGTCTCACTGCCACGCTCTCACTTACCGGCATTCGGAGTTTGGCTGATGTTGGTAAGCTTGTAGGCCCCCTCGACCATCCAGTAGCTCTACCTCCGGTAAGAAACACGTGACGCTGCACCTAAATGCATTTCGGAGAGAACCAGCTATCACGAAGTTTGATTGGCCTTTCACCCCTACACACAGCTCATCCCCTAATTTTTCAACATTAGTGGGTTCGGTCCTCCACGCGGTCTTACCCGCGCTTCAACCTGGCCATGCGTAGATCACCTCGCTTCGGGTCTAGATCATGCGACTCATTCGCCCTATTCAGACTCGCTTTCGCTACGGCTTCCCCTCGACGGGTTAACCTTGCCACATAACACTAACTCGTAGACTCATTCTTCAAAAGGCACGCAGTCACAACTTACGTCGCTCCTACGGCTTGTACGCACACGGTTTCAGATTCTATTTCACTCCCCTTACGGGGTTCTTTTCACCTTTCCCTCACGGTACTAGTCCGCTATCGGTCATCAGAGAGTATTTAGGCTTAGCGGGTGGTCCCGCCAGATTCATACCGAATTCCTCGAGTTCGGTATTACTTGGGATACCAATAAAGAGTTAATTGCGTTTCAGTTACGGGGGTCTCACCCTCTATGCCGGACTTTCCCACGTCCTTCACTTACACAACTAATTTTTGACTCTTTGAACCAACGGCAGTCGGTTCTAACTGGTCCCTCAACCCCGATACTGCAACGCCTGCCGGCTTGACACAGTATTGGTTTGGCCTCTTCCGCGTTCGCTCGCCACTACTAACGGAATCACGGTTGTTTTCTCTTCCTGTGGGTACTGAGATGTTTCACTTCCCCACGTTCCCTTTATCTGCCCTATATATTCAGGCAGAAATAACCAGACATTACTCTGGCTGGGTTTCCCCATTCGGAAATCCTCGGATCAAAGCTCGGTTGACAGCTCCCCGAGGCTTATCGCAGCCTCCTACGTCCTTCTTCGGCTTCTGATGCCAAGGCATCCACCATGTGCGCTTAATAATTTGACCACAAAGATGCTCGCGTCCACTGTGTAGTTCTCAAAATACGGGCGGTACTCAATAAAGACTGGAAGACCCGTACGCTTAAAAGCATCTGGTTTCTTCTCTTTATTAAGTCCGAGAGGTTGGCGCTAGCCGTCCCCTCAGGACCCAACAACGTGCCTAGTTGATTGTTAAACAGAGCCGTTTTCCACTGCGATAAATCGCTTGTACTAGCGGTTGGATAATTAAATAAACCTAAGTCAATGCTCCACTTATGAGCTCAACTACCAGTGATACCCACTTGGGTATCTGAGTTGATTGCTCCTTAGAAAGGAGGTGATCCAGCCGCACCTTCCGGTACGGCTACCTTGTTACGACTTCGTCCCAATCACCGATCCCACCTTCGGCAGCTCCCTCCTTGCGGTTGGGCCACTGACTTCGGGTGTTACCGACTTTCGTGACGTGACGGGCGGTGTGTACAAGCCCCGGGAACGTATTCACCGTAGCGTTGCTGATCTACGATTACTAGCAACTCCGACTTCATGGGGTCGAGTTGCAGACCCCAATCCGAACTGAGACTGGCTTTTTGGGATTCGCTCCACTTTGCAGTATTGCAGCCCTTTGTACCAGCCATTGTAGCATGCGTGCAGCCCAAGACATAAGGGGCATGATGATTTGACGTCATCCCCACCTTCCTCCGAGTTGACCCCGGCAGTCTCCTGTGAGTCCCCAACTAAATGCTGGCAACACAGAACGAGGGTTGCGCTCGTTGCGGGACTTAACCCAACATCTCACGACACGAGCTGACGACAACCATGCACCACCTGTATACAGACGTTTTACCGCTATGACATTTCTGCCATATTCCTGTACATGTCAAGCCTTGGTAAGGTTCTTCGCGTTGCGTCGAATTAAGCCGCATGCTCCGCTGCTTGTGCGGGGCCCCGTCAATTCCTTTGAGTTTTAATCTTGCGATCGTACTCCCCAGGCGGGGCACTTAATGCGTTAGCTGCGTCACGGAAACCGTGGAAGGTTCCCACAACTAGTGCCCACCGTTTACGGCGTGGACTACCAGGGTATCTAATCCTGTTTGCTCCCCACGCTTTCGCTCCTCAGTGTCAGTAATGGCCCAGAGACCTGCCTTCGCCATTGGTGTTCCTCCTGATATCTGCGCATTCCACCGCTACACCAGGAATTCCAGTCTCCCCTACCACACTCTAGCTCGCCCGTATCGAATGCAGGTCTGGGGTTGAGCCCCAGATTTTCACATCCGACGTGACGAACCACCTACGAGCTCTTTACGCCCAATAATTCCGGACAACGCTTGCACCCTATGTATTACCGCGGCTGCTGGCACATAGTTAGCCGGTGCTTCTTCTGTAGGTACCGTCACTTTCGCTTCTTCCCTACTGAAAGCGGTTTACAACCCGAAGGCCTTCATCCCGCACGCGGCGTCGCTGGGTCAGGGTTCCCCCCATTGCCCAATATTCCCCACTGCTGCCTCCCGTAGGAGTCTGGGCCGTGTCTCAGTCCCAGTGTGGCCGGTCGCCCTCTCAGGCCGGCTACCCGTCGTCGCCTTGGTGAGCCATTACCTCACCAACTAGCTGATAGGCCGCGAGGTCATCTTCAACCGAAAAACTTTCCAGACCCGCAGATGCCTGCAGGTCTCGTATCCGGTATTAGCCCCGGTTTCCCGGAGTTATCCCAGTGTTGAAGGCAGATTCCTCACGTGTTCCTCACCCGTTCGCCGCTAATCCACCCCCGAAAGGGTCTCATCGCTCGACTTGCATGTGTAAAGCACGCCGCCAGCGTTCGTCCTGAGCCAGGATCAAACTCTCCATAGAAAGTTTTATTCATGGCTTACGAGACAAACAAACTGTCGTTTATTTTGTCTATACCAAAGGAAATCAACGAGTTTCGTTAATAAATTAACGATTCTTCATTGAAGTTATTTATTTAACATGGACCGCTAAATACACTGTTTTTAGGCAGCAAAAATAGCGCCACATTGGCATTGACTTATGGCACGCTGTTGAGTTCTCAAGGTACGGATGCGCACTGCGTCTGGGATTTTTGATCCTTTTTTCAGGGCAGCGCCCAAATCTAGTCCATAGACGCTGGCGCGGTCAAACCGCGCTTACGAGTACTTCCTAGTTCGAGAGCTTCTTGCGTTATCGGCCTAAAACGTCCGATTCTGCAGCAAGGAGCGTAACTATAGGGCTCCTGCGCCAGCGGGTCAAATCGAGAATTCAAAAACGCTTGAAATATATAGTTGAAAAAAGAGCTCTGAAAGCCATCCCGGCGTGGGTTTTAGCCCGAAAATGAAAAATCAAGCCAATTCAACGGCAGCGAGGTCACGCTTACCTTTTCGAAGAATCGCAAATTTTCCGCATAAAAAGTCAGTTTTTTGAGGCGTGAAATCCTCGCTCGAAATCTTTTGATTATTGAGATATGCGCCACCATCTCTAACGACGCGACGCGCAGCTGATTTCGAACTTACCACACCGGATTCTGCTATGAGGTCAACCCAGGTCGGAATTGGATCGCCTGCGCCAATCACTACCCGTGGCAGTTCTGCAATGGCGCTGGCGAGAGTGGATTCATCCAATTCACCTAATTCGCCTTGACCAAAAAGTGCGTGTGCTGCGGCCTCCACGCGTTCGGCAATCAACTCAGAATGAACAAGTGAAGTTAATTCACGAGCAAGCGCACGGTGGGCTGCGCGTGCACTCGGATTTTCGCTATGTAACGTCGCAAGTACTTCGATTTCGCCATGGGATTTGAAAGAAAAAACTTTTAGAAAATTAATTACATCTTTATCTTCTGAGTTCAACCAAAATTGGAAAAAAGCATACGGTGATGTCATTTCTGGATCCAGCCAAACTGACCCGCCAGCCGTTTTTCCAAATTTCGTGCCGTCCGTTTTCGCCAATAACGGAATAGTGAGGCCATGAGCACTGCCACTTTCAACGCGACGAATCAAATCAAGACCCGCGACGATATTTCCCCATTGATCTGAGCCGCCCAATTGTAAAGTGCAATTAAAACGTCGGTAGAGTTCGAGGAAATCTAGGGATTGCAAAACTTGATACGAGAATTCAGTATAGGAAATTCCGCCTGCTGCAAGTCGCGCAGCTACCGAATCTCGTGCCAGCATTTGATTTACGCTGAAATGTTTACCAATGTCACGTAAGAATTCGATGGCAGATAACGGTGCAGTCCAGTCAAGATTATTAACAACTATTGCCGAATTTCCTACTGCGTCGAAATCAAGGAACGCTGAAACTTGTTTCCGTATCCGTGATACCCACTCTTCCACAACTTCACTGGTGTTGAGAGTACGTTCTTCGTTCTTGCCACTCGGATCACCTACTAAACCAGTAGCGCCTCCCACTAACGCAATTGGAATATGGCCAGCTAATTGAAAACGACGGAGCGCTAAGAGGACTACTAGATTTCCGACATGCAAACTAGGTGCGGTCGGATCAAAACCTACATATAAAGTGATTGGTTTCGCCAGCGCTTGGGTGAGCGCTTTTTCATCCGTTGATTGAGCGATTAATCCACGCCAGCGCAGATCTTCTAAAAGTGTTGGGGTGGTCTTCATGCGCTCATCATGCCCGAAAAGTCAGCCCGGGCGGCGGAAATCCAAGCTAAGTTTGCTTCGTTGCAAGAGCGTGCATTCGCTAATTGATTTCGTACTTCTTTGGGAGCGGTACCACCAACGCTGGTGCGAGAGGCGAGTGCGCTATCAACGCTGAGAACCAGGCGAACCCCTGCATCCAACTTTTCGTGGATAGCGTAAAACTCGTCATCGGTTAATTCAGGTAGTTCACGGTCTGTTTTTTCAGCGAGAGCTACACATTTACCGGCCGCTTCATGGGCTATCGAAAAAGGGATCTGTTTTCTAACTAAGTAATCTGCAATTTCAGTTGCGAGGGAAAATCCGGCAGCTGCCGTGGCTGCCATTTTCGCTCGATCGAAATCAGTTGTGGCAACCATTCCCGTTACTGCTGGGATAAGTAGAAGTAGAGTCTCGATACTGTCAAAGAGCGGTTCTTTATCTTCTTGTAGGTCTCGATTGTAGGCAAAGGGCAGCCCTTTCAACATCGTCAAAACTCCAGTTAGATTTCCAATCAATCGCCCAGTTTTACCGCGCGCGAGTTCGGCCACATCTGGATTTCTCTTTTGCGGCATCATCGATGAACCCGTTGAATATTGATCAGCAATACGCGCCCAACCGAATTCCGATGATGCGTACAAGCACCACTCCTCGCCAATGCGGGAGAGATGGATTCCGATCATTGAAATTACAAATAACGCTTCGGCTACATAATCACGATCGCTAACGCCATCTATGCTATTTGCCGACGAAGAAGAAAAGCCTAACTCTTTAGCGCTAAGCGTTGGATCTAACGGAAGAGCGGAACCTGCCAGCGCACCAGAACCAAGGGGGCTTACCGATGCGCGCTGCCACCAATCTTTAATTCGATCTACATCTCTGGCGAAAGCATGAGCGTGTTTTGCTAACTCATGTCCGAAAGAAACGGGTTGGGCATGTTGTAAGTGAGTAAACCCAGGAGCTGGTGCGTCAACATATTCTGCTGATTTAGCAAGAATGACACTCTGTAATTCCGTTAATAGTTGAGCAATCTCCAAGAGATGATCAATGGCGTAGAGTCGTAAATCAGTTGAGACTTGGTCATTTCTGGACCGGCCCGCTCGAAGAGCTCCACCAACAACCCCCAGTTTCTGGGTTAACCCTCGCTCTAGCGCACTATGTACATCCTCATCGCTTTGGATGGGAAGAAAAGTTCCTTCAGAAACCTCTTCCGTTAACTCCTTAAGGGCGGCGCGTATCGCCTGCGCATCGCTAGGAGAGAGCAGCTGCGCGCTTTCAAGGAGTGAGCAATGTGCCATCGATGCCCGTAAATCATATGGAGCTAAACGCCAATCAAAGTCAATGCTCCGTGATAGCGCAAAGGCGCTCTGCGCTGGCGAGTGAGAGAAACGTCCGCCCCAGAGTGCCATTACTTTCTCCCATTCTTTTTAGCTGTAGCGCCATTTGCGTAGAGCGTTAATTCTTTCGCTAGTCCGGCTCCACCAGTTGCTTTGGCTGAGATTACTAAAACCGTGTCGTCGCCGGCGATTGTTCCAATCACACTTGTTAAACCGGCGCGATCAAGGGAGCTAGCAAGAAAATTAGCCCCTCCTGGCGGGGTGCGTACGACAACTAAATTACCGCTTGCGGCAACCGAGAGAATCAAGCCATAAGGAAGTGAATTGACTCGAGTTAAGGCGCCATCCAGACTTTCTCGGATTTCATAAGTGCTTTCGCCCGCTCTGTTTCGAGCTCGAACCGCTCCGATCTCCTCTAGGTCTCTACTAGCTGTTGCTTGTGTGAGATGAAAACCTGATTTCGCCAGATGCTTAACTAAATCCGATTGCGAATGAATTAAGCCAGCTTTGATCAAGGAAATTGCTTTAGCTCTCCGTGCCGCAACGCTTTTCATTTGCGCGCCTCTTTCAAAACGGAAGCAAAGGCTGAAATAAAATGTGCGACCTGTGCGCCACTTACCGTTAGAGCAGGTGCGATACGAATTGTTGTTGCAGTTGCTGCATTGACTAAAATCCCTTTGCCACGGAGCGCTTGCGCGACTTGCGCAGCGCTCTCATCACAGAGTTCAATACCAAGAAGTAGCCCACTTCCCCGAACTTCTTTGACGCCAGCGATTTTTGCCAAGGCCGCTTTAATCTCTCGCTCATGGGCTATCGCGCATTTCATCAGCGCTCTCTTCTCAATCACCGAAATCGCAGCCAAGCTGGCGGCGCAAGAAACGGGATTACCACCAAAAGTTGAGCCATGGTCGCCCGGCTTAAAATATTCTGAACAATCTCCAATTGCAATCATCGCTCCCAGCGGCAGACCGCCACCTAAAGCTTTGGCAAGGGTAATCACATCCGGAATAATTCCTTCATTTTCAAATCCAAACCATTGACCAGTTCTACCCATTCCAGTTTGAACGCAATCTAGCACCAAGAGCGCTCCCCGCTCGTCACATAATTGGCGGAGCGCTTTCAAATAACCAAGCGGCGGAACTATCACTCCAGCTTCTCCCATGATTGGCTCAACAATTACCATGGCAGTTTTTTTCGATATGGCGCGGTTCATTGCTTTAACGTCACCGTAAGGAACATGTTTTACATCTTTGATTAGCGGTAAAAACGGTTCTCGTTTAGCAGGTTGCCCAGTTAAAGATAACGCCCCCATCGTGCGCCCATGAAAAGCGCCCTCCGTTGCCACTATCTGGACGCGACCGGTTTTGCGTGAAAGCTTTAACGCAGCTTCGTTAGCTTCAGCACCTGATTGACAGAAAAAGACG
Organism: Candidatus Planktophila sp.; assembly: GCA_038905755.1. Taxonomy (GTDB): domain Bacteria; phylum Actinomycetota; class Actinomycetes; order Nanopelagicales; family Nanopelagicaceae; genus Planktophila. The sequence goes on along the minus strand of JBCKHR010000007.1, from coordinate 28,800 downwards.
CGCGCTTTCGGTGCGCTGGTAAACTCTATTAACTTTTCAGCTAATTCAATTGCCCGAGGATGCATATATAAATTACTAACATGTCCGAGTTCTTTGATTTGTGCGGAAACTGCTTTAACAATTGCCGGGTGAGCATGTCCCACCACGTTTGTGGCAATACCACCTAAGAAATCTAAATATTTTTTTCCATCGCCATCAATTAGTACTGACCCTTTCCCCCAGAGAAAGGCTAACTCGGGATTGCCATAGTTAGATTGCATCGTAGCTTTCCATCGCGTCGACATTTCTTTATTGCTCATGCGTACACCAACGTTCCGCCTTCATCACTTAGCGCTTTAGCAAAACTTACTGAATCAGTTCCATCAATTATGCGGACAGCTTTCGTGCCGCGTGCAATAGCATCAAGGGCCGCTTGCACTTTAGGCGCCATACCTTCCGTAAAGTTACCTTTGATGGCTTCTAAATCGGTAGCGCTTATTTGATTGATTAGGGAGCTCTTATCTGGCCATGATCGATATATTCCTGCCACATCGGTGAGCACGATTAACGTTCTGGCTTTAACTGCCCCCGCAATTGCGCCCGCAGCAAGATCGGCGTTAACGTTTAAACCTGTTACGGAATTTTCCAAGCGCGCAATCGGCGAAAGCACTGGAGTTATTCCTTGCGCAAGCAGTTGCAGTAACGGCGCTGGGTTAACGGCAGTTACCTCGCCAACTAGACCTAAATCCATTTTCTCACCGTTAACAAGTGAAGTTAGCTTCTTAGCAATGAGAATTCCGCCATCCCTACCAGAGAGAGCTTTCGCAGCGATACCTGCAGCCCTTAAATTCACAGCAATTGCAGGACCAACTTGCCGCGCCAGAACCTCTTCAACGATTGCGAAAACCTCCGGTGTGGTGACTCGCAGACCTCCTATAAATTGCGAAGAGATGCCCGCCTTGGCAAGTGCAGTATCAATTTGTGGTCCTCCCCCGTGCACCACGATAGCCTTTTCGCCGCTTTGCAAGGCGTTGCCGATAGCTTCTGCGAAAGAGCCATCTTCATCGCGCATTGCATGGCCGCCGAATTTAACAACTATCATGTTCCGTAAGCCGAATTTTCGTGGACATAGGCGTTGCTTAAATCATTGGTGAAGATAGTTGCGCTCGCGCCACCGCTATGCAAATCAATGAGAATCTCAACTAGTCGAGGTGAGAAATTAACAAGAGTTCTATCTTCATGGGGTGCACTCGCTTTGGCAACTTTTATTCCGTTGAGAGTAACATCGATATCCAGCGGATTCATTTTAGCTTTGGCAGTGCCTACTGCAGCTAAAACCCTGCCCCAGTTCGGGTCTCCGCCGAAAATCGCACATTTAAGCAAATTATTTCTGGCGCATGCTCGCCCAACTTCAACTGCGTCCTGCTCCGTCTGCGCACCAATAACAGTAATTGCAACGGTTTTAGTCGAGCCTTCAGCGTCAGCGATAAGTTGCCCAGCTAGCGATTGACATACTTCCATCAATATTTCTTCCAGTTCGATCTCCCCAAGTGTTACCCCTGATGCACCCGATCCCATGAGTAAAACCGTGTCGTTAGTTGAGGTACAACCATCCGAATCGATGCGATTGAAAGTTCGATCCGTTACGCGTTTGAAAATTTCATCGATCGACGCTGGCAGCAAGGCATCCGTCATAACAACGGCGAGCATTGTTGCTAGAGCTGGCGCAAGCATTCCAGCACCTTTAGCAATTCCCGAAACCTCTATGCCATCTTTCGAGCGAATTGCGATCTTGGGTACCGAATCAGTTGTCATGATGGCTTTTGCGCATTCTTCCAGGGCTCCACTGTGCATTGATTGCACAATTGAATCTAAACCATCCAAGATTCTCGCCATCGGAAGGAGTTCGCCTATTAACCCAGTAGAACAGACAATGACTTCACCGGAAGAGATTGAAAGCAGGCTGCCCACCCGTTCAGCGGTTGCATGTGTGTCAGCAAAACCTTGCGGACCAGTACATGCGTTTGCTCCCCCTGAATTCAAAACTACCGCGCGAACTAAACCCTCCTTAATAACTTGCTTACTCCAAATCACTGGCGCTGCCACGACTTGGTTTGAAGTGAAAACTGCGCTTGCCATAAAAGAAGGTCCCATGTTTTCAATCACCGTTAAATCAAGGGCGCCGCCACTCTTAACTCCTGCGGCAACGGCAGATCCCCTAAAACCACTTGGTAACTTCATGCTCCCAGACCTTCGCGTGCTAAACCATCGCTCTCTGGCAAGCCGAACATAATGTTGGCATTTTGAATAGCTTGGCCAGCGGCGCCTTTACCCAAGTTGTCAATTGCTACTGAAATAACTAATCGATCTGTGTGTTCGTCAACGCCCACTTGCATGTGAACATGGTTGCTTCCTAAAAGAGAAGAAGTCTTCGGCATCACGCCGATAGGCAAGACCGTTACAAAGCGTTCATCTTTATACGAAGCAGTGAAGAGTGCATGAGCCGCTTCGCTCGAGATCGGCGAAGTCAGTTTTGCGGTAATCGTTGCGAGTATTCCGCGTGGCATTGGGGCGAGAATTGGAGTAAATGAAATTTTTACCTCGGCCCCTGAGAGGTTGGATATCGCTTCTTCAATTTCAGGGGTGTGCTGATGGAGACCGCCAAACTTATAAGAGGTCAGAGATCCCATGACTTCGCTAGCGCTCAAATTGATTTTCGAACTTCGCCCAGCACCTGTGGTACCAGAGGCTGCTACTACAACTACATCGTTTAATTCAATGTACCCGATAGCTGGAGCGATACCTAGCACAATGGAAGTTGCATAACAACCCGGATTGGCTACCCGTGTTTCCTTAGAAATCTTTGCGCGTTGCCCCGGTAGCTCCGGTAAGCCATACACCCAAGTTCCAGCATGTGTGCCACCATAATATTTCTCCCAGAACGTAGCGCTAGCCAAGCGGAAATCAGCACCTAAATCTATGACCTTCACATTGGGCGGAATTCGATTTACTATTGCAGCTGATTCTCCGTGCGGCAGTGCCAGAAAAACCGCGTCCATCTGCGCAAAATCAATTTCATCTATCGAGCCAAAAACTTTCCCAGCGTAACTCTGTAATTGGGGATGTAGGGAGGTTACTAATTCACCACTATTACTGTGCGCAGCAATCGCCGAAACAACAAAGCGTGGATGGCCCGCAAGTAGTCGTAGCAGCTCTCCGCCAGCGTAACCACTGGCTCCAAGAACGGCTGTTTTCATCTAGCTAGCGTACCGTAATTTAATAAATATGCAACTGATTGCATATTTATGCGGTTCGAGCGACTGCCCCACATTTCACCGCGGCGTTACTGATGGCAGCTTCACGAGCGCGCGCCACCTCTGCCCCAGTGAGTGTGCGATCTGGAGCTCGGAAAGTTAACGTGAATGCCAGGGAAATTTTCCCTTCCCCAATTTTGTCATAGCGATCAAAAAGGGTGATGGATTCAAGTAACTCTCCTGCCCCTTCTCGGAGCGCGGTTTCCACTGATTTGGCAGATATTTTCGCATCAATGATTAACGCAACATCTTGGACGGCAACTGGCATCACGCCAATGTTTTGCGCGCGCACAATTTCTGATTCGGGTAGCGCGTCAAGATTGACCACAAAAGCACATGATCGAAGCGGAAGGGAGAATTGCGCAACAACGCGCGGATGTAACTCACCCGCATGGGCAACTGGAACTCCATTAACAATGAACTCAGCGCAACGTCCCGGATGCCATGGCGCAAAATCAGAGCGCTTTAACTCCCATGTTAAGTTAGCGAGTCGCAAAATACTTTCCACAAAAGCTAGCGCATCGCTCCACTGATAATTATTTACGCTGCCTTGCCAACTATCAGTGCCGATCCTGCCAACTAGCAATCCAGCACAATGAACTGGTTGGGGTGGAACGCTGGCGAAAATGGCTGCAATGGTTTTTGCATCTGGTTTCTTACCCAGCTCTGGTGAAATGGCAGGAATTAACTTCTGCGAGTTTCTAAAAATTGATCCAATTTCAAAGAGCGCAAAATCTTTCGCCCCCCGCGCAATATTACGTTGGGCGGTCTGTGCTAGCCCGGGCAGCAAATGGGTACGCAAAACGGGAAAATCTTCCGACATTGGGTTAGCTAAACGATAAGTAGCTGCCCGCTCTCCCGTGTAACCCATAGCAGCAATAATTTCATCACTTGTAAATGGGTAATTCAAAACTTCAGTTAAGCCTTGCGCTGCCAATGATGAAGCAATGGCGCGAACTCGTCTCTGTTTCGCGCTTAAAGTTGCACTGAGCGCTCGCGGCGGCAAAATTGAGGGAATCGCATCGTAGCCAGCCATTCTGGCTACTTCTTCAGATAAATCTGCCGGCGTTTGGAGGTCGCTTCGCCATGGCGGTGGCGTTACTACAAAGGTTCCCTCGTCCACATCAGCGCCAATTACTCGAAGTAACGCCGCAATTTGCGCTGGCGAAATTTCTAGCCCTAACCGAGTTGGGATATAGCTAGGTTCCAGCGTAATGCGCGGCGGATAGTTAGGTTCGCCAACTTTCACCGTAGCTAGATGTGAGGCGCCACCATATTCAATTAATAGTTGAGTCGCCCGTGCCGAAGCAAATTGTGCCAAAGCGGGATCTACGCCACGTTCAAAGCGACGGGAAGCTTCCGATGAAATTTTATGTCTTCTAGAGTTCTTCGCAATCGAAATTGGATCGAAACGAACCGCTTCTAAGCAAATTTCCGTTGTGCTACCGGTAATTTCAGAATCTAAACCACCCATGGTTCCAGCCAGGGCTAGCGGGCGAGACCCATCGCAAATCATTAAATCATCTGGATGCAAAGTACGTTCTTGGCCATCCAGAGTAGTGAATTTCTGGGCTTTCCCAGCCCGCGCTACCGTTAGACCTCTCTGCAAAGTTGTCCGATCAAAAGCGTGGAGCGGTTGACCAAGTTCCAGCATTACATAGTTCGTCACATCAACAGCTAAAGAAATTGCACGCATCCCCATCTTTTCAATACGACGGCGCATCCATAACGGCGTTTGCGCGGCAGGATTAAAATTTGAAAGGGTCCGTAAATAAAATACACTTGCACCTGTTGGATCTTCAATAGTCGCACTCGCGCCTTTTCCGCAATCTTTAAATTCAAGGTTTCGCAACGCATCGACTGGATCTCTATAAGTTACCTTAAGTGCGCCAGCTATTTCCCGCGCTAAACCTCGGATACTTAACGCATAACCACGATCAGGATTTACTGCTAAATCGAAAATGACATCAGACATTTCAAGGGCGCCAATCGCATCGCTCCCAACTGGTAATTGCGAGTTCGTTATGACCATGATTCCAGCGTGGTCATCGCCGAGACCTAGCTCTTTGGCCGAACAAATCATTCCGTTGCTAACTCTGCCATAAGTTTCTTTCGCTGAAATTACAAAATTTCCATGGAGCACAGCTCCCGGTAGTGCAACAACCACTAAGTCGTTAACTTCAAAATTAACCGCTCCACAAATAACAGAGCGCCTCTCTTTTTCACCGCAATCCAAATCAACGAAGCGAATTGGTTTGGATTGTCCTGAAATCTCCTCTATGGAGCGGACTTTTCCGACAAGTAATGGACCTTGAAGATTTGCGCCTTGATGAATGATATCTTCAACTTCAAAACCTACCCGTATGAAAGCATCCGCAATTTCATTTGGCGAAATCGCCTCAGGAATATCAGCGAATTCACGGAGCCAAGATAGCGGGGCACGCACTAGAGACCAACTCCAAATTGACGCGTGAAGCGTAAGTCGCCTTCAACAATGTCGTGCATGTCGGTAATTCCGTGGCGAAACATGAGGGTACGCTCTAGCCCCATACCAAAAGCGAAACCTGAATATTGCGCAGTATCAATCCCACAAGTTTCCAGGACTTTCGGATTGACCATCCCGCATCCACCCCATTCGATCCAACGACCGTTGAAAAAGATATCTACTTCAGCACTTGGTTCCGTAAAAGGAAAAAACGATGGTCGAAGGCGAGTAGTAACTTCGTCGCCAAACATGTGCCGTGCAAAGTGATCCAAGGTTCCTTTTAAGTGCGCCATTGTGATTCCGCGATCTACCACCAGGCCTTCGACTTGATGGAATACCGGACTGTGGGTTGCATCCAATTCATCTGAACGAAAAGTGCGCCCTGGAGAAATTATGTAAATTGGCGGCTCACTTGTGAGCATAGTTCGAATTTGCACTGGTGAAGTTTGAGTACGGAGAACAATTCCAGATTCGATTGGCTCAAGAAAGAAAGTATCTTGCATCGTTCTTGCAGGATGATCTGCTGGGAGATTGAGCGCATCAAAATTTAACCAACCGGATTCAAGTTCAGGACCTTCCACCACTGAATACCCTTGGGCTAAAAAGAAGTCACTTATCTCATTTTTAATGATTGAAATTGGGTGAAGGCCACCTCGGTGTGAACGCGATGCGGGCAAAGTAATATCGACAACTTCTTCCAAGAGAACTCGCAAGTCGCGTTCATTTTCGAGTTTTTCAGTAGCGCTTTGCAGCGCGGCCGCAATCGCTGCTTTAGCTGCTCCGATGGCTTTGCCAAATAAAATTTTATCCTCCGGTGCGAGAGAACCAAGAGACCTACTCGCCCCTGCGATTGGTGATTTGTCGCCGGTATGGGATAGCCGCGCTATTTTAAGTTGATCCAAATTTTGCGCCGATGCCAGTGCCCCTTGGGCAGCTTCTGTCCATGAGGCGATTTCATCGAGGTGCATAGTCCCGAGTCTAACGCTCCACCACTTGCTAGGTCGGGATATTTGAGAGGTGATACATAACTATCGATGCTGATGCAGAAAGATTAAGACTCTCAGCCCGACCCGGCATCGGAATGCTAACTTCGATAATCGCCGGAATATTCTTGCTACTCGTTAACCCGCGCGCTTCATTGCCAAAAATAGCGAGGCAATCGCTCTTAATGATTAGTTCATCGAGTCTGAGTGGCGCATCTGGCGAAAGCGCAAAAAGTTGGAGCGATGGTAGGTGATGGAAAACTTCTTCTATTGAAACGCCCTCTACTACTGGAATATGCCATAAGGAACCAGCAGTTGAACGGACAACTTTTGGCGAGAACATGTCAACGCTTCCGGGCGAAGTGAGTACTGCATCCATTCCCATTGCATCGGCCGATCTCAAAATAGTTCCAGCATTCCCCGGATCGCGTATCTCGAAAAGATAAATTAGTTTCAAACTCCCCGTTAACGATATTCCGGTAAGTCCAAAATTAGGTTTACTGCAGATACCCAAAATCCCTTGCGCTGTAACGGTTTGCGACATCTCCCGCATGACTTCATCAGAGACTTCGATAACTATATTTTCATCAGGGGTATGCTCTAACCGATTCCGCCCCGATTGAGTTAAGTAGAGCGTCTCGATAGTAGGTCCGGTAACCGTAATGAGAGCCTCATTGATGCATTGCGCACCTTCAGCGACAAACTGGTTTCTACGCTTTCGCTCTTTGACTCCTCTAGCACCAATAAGAGCCTTAACTCGCGCAATATGTGGCGAGTTAAGGCTCTCTATCATTGGCCTAATTATTCTTTAATTAAGCTGCTACAAAAGTTTTACGGGCAACTTCTACCAAAACCTTAAATGTTGCAGGGTCATTAGTGGCAAGTTCGGAAAGTACGCGACGATCAACTTCCACGCCGGCAGCCTTTAGCCCTTGAATAAAGCGATTGTAGGTAAGACCGTTTTCGCGGCTGGCAGCATTTATTCGCTGAATCCACAATCGACGGAAATTGCCTTTTTTATCTTTACGATCGTTAAAGGCATAAATCATTGAGTGCGTAACTTGCTCTTTTGCCTTTGTGAAAAGACGGGAACGCTGTCCGCGATATCCTTTGGCACGTTCAAGAATTGTGCGGCGCTTCTTTGCTGCATGAACACCACGTTTTACTCTTGCCATTTAAGCCACGCTCCTTACTTCAAACCAAGCATGCGCTTGGCTGTCATTGTTACGGTGGCACATGCTGCAGTCTCGGTACTTAAACGACGAACTTGGCGTGAGGACTTACGCTCGAGCAGGTGGCGCTTTCCAGCGCGCTCATGCATGATCTTTCCAGATCCGGTGAGGCGAAAAGTTTTCTTCGCACCGCTATGTGTTTTCATCTTTGGCATGCTCTTGCTCCCTTACTTAGTGGCCTGCGCATCAACTTCGGCTTTTGCCTTAACTGCTGCTCGTGCTGCTCGTTGTTCTGCTACTGCTTCGTTCTTCTTCTTTGTTGGACCTAATACCATTGTCATGTTTCGACCCTCTTGCTTTGGGGCGAATTCGATAAATCCAAATGCAACAACATCTTCTGCAAGACGTAGTAGCAACTTGTAACCCATCTCAGGACGCGTCTGTTCCCGACCGCGAAACTTCATAGTCACCTTCACCTTGTCTCCACCTTTGAGAAATTTCTCAACTTGACTACGCTTGGTTTCGTAATCATGGTTTTCGATCTTTGGTGTTAAACGCACCTCCTTCACCACAATGTGGATTTGGTTCTGTCGCGCTTCCCTAGCTTTTTGTGCAACTTCGTACTTGAATTTTCCGAAGTCCATAATTTTGCATACGGGAGGATCGGCATTTGGTGCGATTTCGACTAAGTCAAGACCTACTTCATCTGCCATTTTGAGCGCGGTATCGATATCAACTACTCCAACTTGCTCACCGGTATAACCGATTAAACGAATTTGGGGTGTGCGAATCCGATCGTTGATGCGCGGTTCAGTTGTGATTTGCACTCCTTCGGTTGTTAACGCTTTAGTGTCACAGCGCTGTAAAAGAAAACCGCAAGGAATAAGAGAAATATTTCTCTTATCCGACAAACCAAATCACACTAGTGGCGATGGAGGTGGGAGCGGTAACTCCTCTTGCAGCGGTTATGCACCACTGGTCTGGGGCTTAAGTTATCAGAATCAACACAATTGTGGAAATCGGATCAATTCGAGTTTGGAACAGACCTCTTGCTGACGCGTGCCCTATGGTGCCGTAATCAATTTTCTCGAGGTTGTTATCTCATCAATGAAATCGAGATCTATCTCCACTCCAATTCCGAGGCCAGTAGGAACTCTCAGTTGCCCATCCTTCATCACGAAAGGAGTCGTTATATCGCGCTGGTAGTAGCGAGATGATGCACTGGTATCACCAGGCAATGTGAATCCAGCGAGGGAGGCGAGTGCGATGTTTGCAGCTCGACCGATTCCAGTTTCAAGCATTCCGCCACACCAGACCGGAATATCGTTTTCAACGCAGAGATCGTGGATTTTCACTGATTCGAGATAACCGCCTACCCGCCCGGGCTTTATATTGATAATTGTTGTGGCTTTCATGGCCAACGCATCGCGTGCTGATTCGAGCGAGGTAATCGATTCGTCAAGGCAGATGGGGGTCTCTACCACCTTCGCCAACATGGCATGTCCCAAGATGTCGTGCTCGTTCAGGGGTTGCTCAATGAGAAGTAAGTTAAAGGGATCAAGCCTCTTCAAATGATCGGTATCTTCGCGCGAGTAAGCCTGATTCGCATCAACCTGCAGAGGAATATCGGGAAAGAGTTCGCGAATCACTCGCACGGGCTCGATATCCCAGCCTGGCTCTATTTTTAGTTTGATTCTTCTATATCCCTCGTCGATGTACTGGGAGACCTCCTGGGCGAGAGCGTCGATCGAAGAGGTGATTCCTACGGAGACTCCGCAGTCAATCATCGCTTTGGATGAGCCTAAATATGAGCCAAAGGAGATGCCCTCGAGTTTCAACTGAGCATCCAGTAGTGCGGTCTCAACGCAGGCTTTTGACATCTGATGCCCAAGGAATGGTTTTAGTAGGTCGGCAATCTCTTCAGCACGAACATCTCCTACTTCGAAAATCTTTGGTAAGAGAAAACGCTCGATCACATCTTGTGAAGCAAATGTGTACTCGGACGAATAAAGAGGTTCGGACATTGCAACGCATTCTGCCCAACCTTCGGACCCATCGTCCGTTCTAATCTTCATCAGTAGAAGTTCGCGCTCGTACTGCGTTCCAAATGATGTGCGAAAAGGCCTAACTAGTGGCAAGTTGATAATCCGTAGTTCTACATCCTTTATCCGCATTTACTGAACCTCTTTCATTTCTGCTTTGTCACAATGTAAGCGCCATCTGATGTGAATCCATTGATATACCAACCCGAGTTCAGGCGGAGCTGTAGTTGTTCACGTAACGCCAGTCTCCACTCCAATGCCCTTGCGCTGTTCTCAGCACGCAATTGGATGATGTCGGTGGGCAAATAAATGGCGACCATCTCTGCAGTTGAAGGGAGATCTTTCGTCACTGGTTTTTCATTTTCGTTGGAGAGGGCCACTGGAATTGCCTCTGGCGAAAGTTCGAGGTTTAGGTTGCGAGCCGCGCCTATAACACTCTCAGAAAGAAGATCCCAACGTGCGATCACTCGATCCGACAAGTCGCCCGCGTTAAGTGCATCTGGGAGATCTCCATAGAAATCCGCGAAGTAATCAAAGACTTGCACTCCAAGTTTGACCAGATTCAACCTCGCATTACGCCGAACCAAGGGATCGAAGGTCCAGGTAATGGTCTCATATCCGTTTTCAAGGGCCCATGCTCTTTGATGCCACTTGAGTGCGCTGCCGATATTTCTATTGCGGTACTTCTCTTTTACTGCAGCCATGTGGGAGTGAAGGTGAAGATGCCTCTGCGAATCGATCCCGGGGAATGCAAAGGCCGCTGCAACAAATTCGGCGCCGTAAAAGACGCCGCCGACGTATGCGCCATTGTGAACCATGGCCTGCATAAGATTGGCCGTGATCTGCGTTCCTTCATCCGTTGGCCAGACTTCATTGCAGATCGCCCGTGCATAGTCCTGTTCTTTAACACCTTGAAGATTGCGAATCGAAACTTGGGCGTCGTCGCTCCTCCGTGCGGCGTCTTTATGAGCTTGGGCAATTACCTCTGGCGTGATCATGGTGCCAGCATAGAATGGATGAAAACATTCTGTCCATGTTCCCTTGAGTTCAATCGGTCGTCGCAACACCGCACTTGTTGAATCAAGAGTAGATGTTCATTGAGCGCGCCATGTTTTTCTATATATTGAAATATTGGGCTTGTTTTAGTAAGAGAAGGGCGCTGATGAATAAATCTTCATGCCCAAGGATAGATAATTTGTCTTACTACTTCGGCGCCTTGCAATTCATCCATCGCTTCATTAATTTCACTCATTGGCCTACATTTACTAATTAATTTCTCTACCGGTAACTTGCCGTCCTGCCATAACTTAACAAACTCTGGAATATCTTTACGTGGGTCACCAGAACCAAGGTAGGAACCTTTGAGTGTCTTGACATCAGTTACCAATGAAGCCGCAGAAATACTAAGTTGTTCGGTAGGTGCTGGAAGTCCGACTGTCACAGTAGTGCCTCCTCTAGCCGTTCCATCGTATGCCTGCTTTAGCGCTTCTGATTTTCCAACAGCTTCGATAGCGAATTGAACACCAGTTTTTAAATATTCTCGGATATCTTCACTTGGGTCAATAGCAAAATGCGCACCGAGTTCTAGCGCCAACTTACGTTTAGATGCAACTGAATCAACTGCAATAATCACACCGGCGTTAGAAATCACCGCTCCAAGTAGTGCGCCAATTCCGACTCCACCAAGCCCCCAGATTCCAACGGAGGCACCTGGAGTAACTTGTGCGCTATGTCGTACCGCGCCTATGCCGGTGAGCAGAGCACAACCAAAAATTGCTGCAATATCTTTTGGAATATCAGTTGGAATCTTTACCAACGATCGCTCATCCATAATGGCGTACTGGCTATAGCAAGAAACTCCATTGTAATGGCTTATTTTTTCGCCTTTATAAGAAATACGAGTTCCGCCGCGAATCAATTCGCCCTTGATATTTGCAGCCGAACCTACCGAGCAAAATGCTGGAATTCTATTGAGGCATTCATCGCACTCTCTGCAACTTGGCATGAATATCAAGGAAACATGGTCTCCTTCACGCAGGCTGCTTACGCCAGAGCCAAGACCTTCGACAATTCCAGTTGCCTCGTGCCCACCAATCAATGGCAGCGGCCGAGACCTTGTGCCATTTAGTACCGAGAGATCCGAGTGACAAACACCGGCAGCCGTAACGCGCACCAAAACTTCGCCTTCGCGAGGTCCATCTAAATCAACTTCAACAATTTCAAATGGCGCACTTGATGCATATGGCATAGTTTCACCGCTTCGGCGAAGTAGCGCCGCTTGACTTTTAATACTTGCCCCCGACCTTAGGTTTTAGAAAATATTATTCTACTTTAAGGGTCAGTTCGCTGGCCCTCTTTTTATTTTTCTGAAAGGCTAACCACCCATTGCGTGCAAACCACCATCAACGTGGACGATTTCGCCAGTTGTTTTAGGGAACCAATCAGAGAGGAGCGCCACCGTTGCCTGAGCAGCTGGGACTGGATCAGAGAAATCCCATTCCATCGGGCTTCGCTCATTCCAAAGTCTTTCAAAGGCTTCGAAACCCGGAATTGATTTCGCTGCCATTGTTTTAATGGGTCCGAAGACATGAAATGAGTAGGGGGCTCCCTCCCTCCACAGGCGAAATTTGATTCAAAAGACAGAAATTGTATAAGTAGTAGTTTTCTAATATGACCAAAGCCGGAGCTATTGTTTATATTGACGGTATCAATTTCTACCGGCGCGCCCTTGAAAAAAGTCCTTACAAGTGGCTTGATTTAGGATTGATGTGCTCGTTAATCCTGCGTAACTATCAAGTTGAGAAGATTGTCTATTTCACAGCCAACATTAAATCGCCACCACACGACCAAACTCAAGCTCAGCGTCAGCAAATTTACCTACGTGCACTTTCAACGCTTCCCAACTTAGAGTTAGTCCTAGGTACCTTTCGGTCAGAAACCGTGAAAATGCCATTTCATCCTTGGCAGTACGACTTACAAGGAAATCCCAAAACGGTCAAAGTTTGGCGATTCAAAGAAAAGGGCTCTGATGTAAACCTCGCTACACATCTATTGGTGGACGCCTTCGAAAGAAATTACGAATTCCAGTTCGTATTAACAGCAGACTCAGATTTAGTCGCACCAATTAATGCCGTTAAAAATCACTTACAAAGACCAATTGGAATTATTTTGCCAACTGAGAGAAACTCAAAACAACTAAAACAAATTGCCGACCCATATGTTTTTCACGTGCGTAAAGGTGTTTTAGCCAACTCACAATTTCCTACAGAATTAAGCGATGCAATTGGATCTTTCAGTAAGCCAAAAACCTGGTAAAAACAGAAATCCCAACCGAAGTTGGGATTTCGCGGCCAACCACCGAAGCAGTTGGGGATGTATGAAAAGAATAACAATTACTTGAATCTTTTTCAAGTGCCACAGTCAAACTTGAGGATAAAGCATAGTTGCCGCGAGAGCGGCGACTTTAACTAGATCCGAGGTGATTCCAGGGCGAGGGCCAACATCGACCTGGGTGGCTACCCGAGTTCAATCGGTCGTCGCAACACCTACTTGTTGGAGCAAGAGTAGATGCTCATTGAGTGCTTCCGCTGGCCCTCTTTTTATTTCCTTGGAAAACTAACCACCCATTGCGTGCAAACCACCATCAACATGGACGATTTCGCCAGTTGTTTTAGGAAACCAATCAGAGAGGAGCGCAACAGCCGCCTGCGCAGCTGGGACTGGATCAGAGAAATCCCATTCCATCGGGCTCCGCTCATTCCAAAGTCTTTCAAACTCTTCGAAACCCGGAATTGATTTCGCTGCCATTGTTTTAATTGGTCCGGCTGCAACGAGATTGACCCGAATATTTTCGCGCCCCAAATAACGAGCTAAATATCGTGAGGTGGATTCTAGAGCTGCTTTAGATACCCCCATCCAATCGTATTTTGGCCAAGCAACGCTGGCATCAAAGTCAAGACCAACCACCGCCCCGCCGTTCTTAAAGAGCGGGCGCGCGGCCATAGTTAGCGATTTAAGCGAGAATGCGGAAACATGCATAGCTGTAGCTACATCTTCCCATTCGGTATTGAGAAAATTTCCACCTAACCCAGCTTCGGGCGCGAAAGCGATGGAATGAACAACTCCGTCCAAATGTGGAACATGCTCTCTGACTCGAGCTTGCAAAGCCGCAAGATCTTCCTTCTTTGTCACATCTAATTCAATGACTGGTGCAGGTTTGGGCAATCGCCCTGCTATGCGCGAGGTCAAACTCATAACCCTTCCAAAGGAAGTAAGAAGAACGGTAGCGCCTTCCTCTTGCGCCAAGCGTGCAATATGAAAAGCTCATCAAGAGTTGAGGTCATGTCAATTTCAAGAGGCCTCTGGTGGCTCGTCGAGCTACCCGAAAAGCTCCGGTGAGATTTGCATCAATCGCGCAGCGCGGAGGTGCATAAACAGCTCTTTGGACTTAGGCTTAGCAGATGGCTCATGAAGAAGAACGCTTCAATATAACGAGCGCGCAATTTAGCCTTTCCGCCGATCAAAGCTTACGTCAGCGTCGCTATCTTATTTCGATGGCGATTCGGACCCTCTGTTTCATTCTGGTAGTAGTTCTTCCCAGCCCAATTCGCTGGTTAGCTCTGCTCGGGGCGGTCACCCTGCCATACTTTGCCGTTCTGTTTGCTAATGCCGGCCGCGAAAATGTTGACCAAGGTGAATCGCTCGTAGGCAAGAAATACCGAGAGCTTTCTTAACATAAACTTCGCTTCATGAAAGCCGATCGCGAAGAGTATGCGTTCCTAAAATCACTCATCGCGATATCCATGATTGGTTTATGTATTTGGGCTGCGCAATGGCAATATGAACGTGGAATTGAGCGCCACGCTAGAAATTCTTTAATTGAAAGGCAAGCCGCTTTCTCCTATGCACCGACCCTCTCCTCGCTTACCTCCGATCTGAACGCACATGAATGGCGCATGGTTACTACTCGAGGAAGTTTCGACCCAGACCAGCAAATACTGATTAAGAATCGTTACTTTGAAGGGGCTTACGGCTTTGAAGTTCTAACTCTCTTCGAAGATATGGAATCGAGAAAGTTTTGGGTTGATCGGGGTTGGGTCGTGGCTGGAGCTACGGCACGTACTCCACCGGTAATAACGAGAGTTCCAGGCGGGGTTGTGGAAATCACTGGACGTCTTAGATTGGATTCTTCACTGCCGCGTGGGGCATTCTTCGCGCTTCCCAGCGGCGGGGAAGGTGAGTTGATTTCGAAACTTAACGCTCAATCGCTCGCGCAGACCGAAAACTTCTATTTAGATCTAGCCTCTGGTTCTTTGCCGCAATTGACTCCGAAAGTTCCGGCCCAACTTCCTGAGCTAAGTGATGGTCCACATATGGCTTACGCCTTGCAATGGATTTTCTTTGCAGGTTTAGTTCTTTACGGACGGATCTTAATTCGTCGCGCCCGTTAAGTCTTGCCGATCATAAAGATCTGCATAGAGTCCACCAAGATTTACCAGGCTTTCGTGAGTACCGCGCTCAACAATGGCACCTCTATCAATAACTAGAATCTGGTCGGCTTCTTTTATAGTGCTCAGACGGTGCGCGATAACGATGCTGGTGCGGCCTGTGAGCGCCACTTTAAGAGCTTCATGAACTAGCGCTTCGTTTTCAGAGTCAAGGTGAGCCGTTGCTTCATCAAGAATTACAATCGAAGGCGCTTTTAGAAGTAGCCGCGCGATCGCTATTCGTTGCTTTTCTCCCCCTGAGAGACGGTGACCGCGTTCACCGACCATTGTGTCAAAACCATTCGGAAGAGATTTTATTAATTTCCATATTTGCGCCGCTTCACACGCGGCTTGCATTTCTTCTTCGGTTGCATCTGGTTTGGCATAACGGAGATTCTCTCCAATAGTTTCATGGAATAAGTGCGCATCTTGCATAACCACACCAATTGAGCCACGGAGCGATTGCAGTGATACATCACGAATATCATGGCCATCAATAAAGATTGCACCCGAAGATACGTCATACAGACGAGGCAATAACGCACTTATAGTTGTTTTACCAGCACCGGAGGGTCCAACGAGAGCAGTTAAAGTCCCTGGTTCGACCGTAAATGAAAGATTGGTGAGAATTTCTCCACTCGCTACAACTTCGGCTTTTGCCGCAGATTCCAGCGATGCTAGCGAAATTTCTTCGGCGCGCGGATAAGTAAAACTCACCCCCTTAAATTCGATGCGTGGATTTGAACTTTTAAGATCGACTGCATTTTCTCTATCTTGCACCATTGGTTGAAGGTCTAGCACTTCAAAAATTCGTTCAAATGAAACAAGCGAGGTCATTACATCAATTCGAACATTTGAGAGCGCTGTTAAGGGTCCATACAATCTGCCCAACAACGCTGTAATTGCAAGAAGAGTTCCGATACTTACTCCCCCGCTAATCGCTAAGTGGCCACCGATTCCATAAGCAAAAGCTGCAGCAATCGCGGCAACGCTGGTGAGAGCAATAAAGAAAAGGCGGTTTAACAGAGCGATAGTGATTCCGATATCTGCAACTTTACGAGCACGTGATCGAAAGCGCTCTTGCTCGAGTGCAGGTTTACCGTAGAGAGTGACCAACATGGCTCCCGAAACATTGAAACGTTCCGTCATGGTGCTAGACATTTCCGCATTGACTTGAAAAGCCTGCCGGGTTAGCCCTTGAAGTTTGCGGCCCACCCATTTTGCCGGAAGCACAAATGCTGGCAAAAGTATTAGTGCAACAAATGTAATTTGCCACGAAAGAATTAGCATCGTCGCGCCCACCAGAATAAGGCTTACCACATTACTGACTACGCCAGACAGAGTGGCAGTAAAAGCTTGCTGCGCTCCCATCACATCGGAATTAATGCGAGAGATTAGGGCGCCAGTCTGTGTCCGTGTAAAAAATGCGATGGATTGTTTCTGTACATGAGCGAATACCAGCGCGCGCAAATCATAAATAAGACCCTCGCCAATACGCGCGGAGTACCACCGACCAAACATGCTCATCACGGCATCTGCGACTGCCACTAAACCTATGATTAGCGCTATTTGTGTAACCATTGCACCATCTTTTGGAATTACGCCATCATCTATCAGTTTACGGAGTAATAAAGGTGTGGCAATAATTAGTACCGCATCAACAACAACTGTGGCTAGAAAAAGCAGGATGCTTCTCCGGTATGGTTTTGCAAACGAAAATATGCGCTTTATGGTTCCAGATTTTAACTTCGCTTCTTTCACTGAAGGGTCAGCCGTCATGGAACGGTGAGACATCCAGACCGCATGGTTTGACATAAATTAAACCGTAAACCCAAGGCAGCGAAGCTGATCTCTGCCATCATCTGAAATTTTATTTGGATCCCACACTGGCATCCAAACCCAATTTATCTTTACATCTGATGTCATGCCGGCTAGAGCTTGGCGAATTCGATCTTCGATAACGCCTTGTAATGGACAGGCAGCCGATGTGAGCGTCATGTTAAGGGTGGCGATATTGCTATCGTCAATCATCACACCATAAACCAGACCAAGATCGACAACATTGATACCTAACTCTGGGTCGATAACATCTTTCATTGCCTCGGTCACATCGTTAATCGTCGCGTTCATGCGCATCTCTCTTAATCAATTTCCACGATGACGGAGTCTCCGTCGACTATCACTCTGTATGTAGCGAGATCTTCAGTTGCAGGTTCCGTTACCACGCGCCCCGTTCGTAAATCAAATTCGGCACCATGGAGCCAACATTCAATTTTGAAATCGCTTACTTCGCCTTCTGAAAGCGAGGCTTCAGCATGTGAGCAAGTATCGTCAATTGCAAATACTTGATCTCCAATACGAGTAACGCAAATACTTTTACCAGCTTTTTCCAGTTTGACTGGCTTGCCTTGGCTTAATTGAGAGAGAAGGAAATCTGACATCACGGGCCTACGCTTTTTCGAACTCTGAATCGGCGCGCGTCCCAGCGGGGGTTAGCGAGAGGCGTTGGCCAAGAGCCACGGTATGCCCCGTTCTCCAAAACTGAGCGTGCGATGGCGCTGTGCGTACGGGTGTCATCGCTACTTTGTGCCAGAGTCCTGAGCGTTAATTGCACAACAGTATCGTTGCCTAAACAGCATCAATCCACAAACCGATGCTCGCGCGCTGCGAGCCATCTGGGTTCTAGGCTAACGCCATGAATACTCGCTCAGCTCGACTCTTGCCACTTTTCAGCGGACTCCTTCTTTTTTTACAGAGCTTCATCGTGGTTTCAGGCGGTGCGGTTCGACTGACTGGATCTGGGCTGGGCTGTCCGTCCTGGCCCGAGTGCACCCCAGGTTCTTATATACCTATTGCAAATCAAAGTGAAGGAGTTTTTCACTCGTCGATTGAATTCGGAAACCGATTGCTAACTTTTGTGCTTCTCTTTGCGGCCATCGCAACGCTAGTAGCTGTATTTGGCGCCAATCGAAAAGATTTACGCATCCTTGCCTTTGGACAAATTCTCGGAATTCTTGGACAAGGCGTGCTCGGTGGAATAACCGTACTAACTAAATTAAATCCTATCACTGTCGCCTCTCATTTCTTGCTCTCCATGGTTCTAATTGCTGGAGCACTCTCGCTATTTACTAGAGCGCACGCACCGGTGAGAAAAATCAGACCCGCCACGTTCATAATTGATGCACTCAGTAAATTGCATCTCTCTTTAACGGCGCTAGCTCTGGTCTTAGGAACCCTTGTTACAGGTAGTGGGCCGCATGCTGGAGATTGGCAAGCTGCGCGCTTTCCTATTCGAATTCAAGACGCGGTATACGCCCATGGTGGTGCTGTTGCGCTCTTGATGGCTTTATCAATTTTCTACTTTCTTAGAAAAGATATCGAAACACTTACCAAACGATGGCTCGGAATTTTCTTACTTTTAGCTATTGCACAAGGTGGGATTGGTTTCATCCAATATATTCAAGGCGTTCCTGTACTATTAGTTGCAACGCATCTACTTGGCGCTTGCCTAGTCTGGATTGCAGCGTGGCGCACCTGGCTCACCGTTCGAACAACAGTCAAGGAATAAGAACGCTAAATGACGACACTTTCGAATTGGTCGGCCCTTGATGATCAAGCAATTTCATACGCGCGTGCTTTGGCAATGGATGCAGTGCAAAAAGTTGGAAATGGTCATCCTGGCACAGCTATGGCCCTTGCGCCTGTTGCATATATTCTCTTCCAGCGCCATTTAGTGCATGACCCATCGGATCCTGGGTGGTTAGGCCGCGATCGATTCATCCTCTCGTGCGGTCACTCCTCACTAACTTTATATACCCAGCTATTTTTTAGTGGTTACGGCTTAGAAATCGAAGATTTAAAAAACTTTAGAACATGGAACTCGCAAACCCCTGGCCATCCAGAGTTTGGCCATACCGTGGGTGTTGAAATGACAACTGGGCCGCTAGGTCAAGGAGCTGCCAGCGCGGTTGGAATGGCAATGGCAACTCGATATGAACGAGGTTTACTGGATCCAGAAACGCCCATAAATGAATCGCTCTTTGATCATAACATCTGGGTAATTTGCTCTGATGGAGACTTGCAAGAAGGAGTTAGCGCCGAAGCGCACTCTCTGGCAGGTATGCAATCACTTGGGAATCTAAAGATTATCTACGACGATAACCGAATATCAATTGAAGGTGACACCCATCTTGCTTTCACAGAAGATGTCTCAGCGCGTTACCGTGCTTATGGTTGGCATGTAATTGATGTGGCGGCAGCAATGGACGGAAGCGTCGATCTGCTAGCCATCGATTGGGCGATGGTTTGCGCTAAGGAAGTTAACGATAAGCCAGTTCTTATTCATATGAAATCAGTTATCGCGTGGCCAGCACCAAATGCACGGGGCACCGCCAAGGCCCATGGTTCAGCGTTAGGGGCGGAGGAAATTTCGCAGACTAAGAAAGAACTTGGTTTAGATCCGGAAGAGCTCTTTGCGATGCCAGATGATGTGCTGGAACATGTTCGCAAAGTAAAGATGCGCGGTGCGCAGATGCGCAACATCTGGAATGAGAAATTTACTCAATGGGAGAAGAATAACGTTGATAAATCGATCCTCCTCAAGCGACTGATTTCCAAAGAGCTGCCAGACAATTGGGAAGATGCGCTCCCGCTTTTTGAAAGCGGGAAAGAGATTGCTACTCGAAAAGCTTCCGGTGATGTAATACAAGCACTCGCTGCAGTTCTTCCAGAGTTCTGGGGCGGTTCAGCTGACTTAGCTGAGAGCAATAACACCATTATTGAAGGCGCGCAATCTTTCCTTCCAGCAAGCAGTGCGATGAAGAACGCTAGTCCTTATGGACGGATAATTCACTTCGGAGTTCGCGAACACGCCATGGGAGCAATTCTCAATGGGATCACACTGCATGGGTTGACGCGGCCTTTTGGCGGAACTTTTGCCATCTTTAGTGATTACATGCGACCGGCAGTTCGCTTAGCCGCTCTCATGAAGATTCCAACAACTTTTATTTGGACACATGACTCCATTGGTTTAGGTGAAGACGGTCCAACGCATCAGCCAGTGGAACATTTAGCGGCGCTCCGTGCCATACCTGACTTTGATGTGGTTCGACCGGCGGACGCCAATGAAACCACCCAAGCATGGAAAGAAATCATCAAGCGGAGAAAACCAGCAGGAATTCTTTTATCACGCCAAAATCTGCCAGTCATTGATCGCACGATATACGGAGGCGAATCTGGGGTCGCACGCGGGGCTTACATACTTAAAGATTGTGATGACCCCCAGGTAATTCTTATTGCAACTGGCTCAGAAGTCAGCCTTGCGTTAGCGGCGATGAAAGAGTTAGCGAATTTAAAGATCAAAGTTCGTGTGGTAAGCGCGCCTTGTTTGGAATGGTTTGCCGAACAAGATGAAAGTTACCGGGCTTTAATACTTCCCAAATCAATTCTCAAAGTGAGCATCGAAGCCGGCGTTGCTCAAGGTTGGCGCGAAATTATCGGAGATTCTGGGATTGCAATTTCACTCGAACACTATGGCGCATCAGCGTCTGGATCAACTATATTTAAGAATTTTGGATTCAGCGTTGAAAACGTAGTGGCTAAAGTTAAAGTCGCGCTTCCATGAAAATAACTGAATTAGCGCAAGTCGGCGTTTCCATCTGGCTCGATGACTTTTCGCGTGCGAAATTAACCGGCAACGATTCACACTCACTCCCGGCGCGAATTGCTCATGGGGGCGTTGTCGGGGTCACAACTAATCCAAGTATTTTTAACGCTGCTATTTCAGGTGGCAGTGAGTATGCCCACGATATTGCGAAAATGTTCGACAAGCCTGTAGATGAAGTAGTTAGGAAACTAACTACTGACGATGTACGCCAAGCTTGCGATCTCTTTTCTTCGATTTTTCAGAGCACCGACGGCGTCGATGGAAGAGTGAGCATTGAAGTTGATCCGCGGCTAGCGCGTAATATCGAAGAAACAATCATCCAAGGCAGGCAGTTATGGTCAATAGTCGGTCGCGAGAATCTCATGATAAAAGTTCCTGCCACAAAAGAGGGTCTTACGGCTATTACAGCGCTAATCGCGGATGGAATATCAGTCAATGTCACTTTGATTTTCTCAGTAAAAAGATATGGCGAAGTCTTGGACGCTTTCATCTCTGGGATTGAGAAGTGCGCAGATCCTGCTCGAGTGCATTCAGTCGCATCATTTTTTATCAGTCGGATAGATTCCGCAGTTGATGCGCTCTTAAAACAGAATGGCTCGGCCCAAGCCAGAGCGTTATTAGGAAAAGCCGCCATCGCTAGCGCTCATTTGGTTTATCAACTCTTTGAAGAACGCCAAGTGAGCGCGCGCTGGAAAAACCTTAAGAAGAAAGGCGCACATATCCAACGTCCGCTATGGGCATCTACCGGTGTTAAAGATCTCGCCTACGATGACACACGTTATGTCGTTGAACTTGCTGCGCCACAGAGCGTTAATACGGTTGGACAAGCAACCCTTGATGCTCTATTAGATCATGGAATTATTCGCGGCAATACAATTACTGGGCGTTACCCAGAAGCCCTCACCGTCCTGAAAGGTTTATCTGACCTTTCTATCTCACTCAAAGAAGTGACTGCCCAATTAGAGGTTGACGGAGTAAAGAAATTTGCTCAGAGTTGGGATGAATTACTCAGTAACGTTGCATCGGTGATGGCTCAATGATTTCAATTTCAATTTCAAAGGGCTATTCAATTGACGAAGCCTCGCCCATCTATAAACGAATTGCAGATGCGCACACACGGTTAGCGAAAAAAGATCCAACAATTTGGGGTCCACATGCCCAAGCCGAAGCCACTATTCGGTTGAATTGGGTGGACCTACCTGAGCGTTCCCGAGAGTTATTACCTGCCTTAGATGCCCTTTACGCGAAACACCGCGACAAAAAATACGTCATTCTTTGTGGCATGGGAGGTTCCTCGCTCGCCGCCGAAGTGATCGCTGCTACTTTTGGAAAAGAACTTTTCGTTTTAGATTCAACAGATCCAAACTATGTCGCGCACGCGCTAGCAGGCGACCTATCTCAAAGTATCGTTCTGGTGAGTTCCAAGTCTGGTGCAACAATCGAAACCGCATCACAACGCGCGCTCTTTCAAGGCGCCTTTGCCAGCGCTGGATTGCTCCCGCAAGATCACATTGTCATTGTGACCGATCCAAACTCACCACTTGATCTACAAGCGCGTAGCGATGGCTACAGCGTAATAAACGCTGATCCCAATGTGGGGGGTCGCTTCAGCGCTCTGGGCGCGTTTGGTTTAGTGCCTGCTGCTTTGATTGGCATAGATGTTTCCATCCTTTTAGATAACGCCTTAGATACAAAACTTGCGTTTCTGGAGGATTCATCTCAAATAATTAATTTGGCATATCTAATTTCAATTGCGGGTCAATACTTAACTTTCACAGATGCGCACTCGAGCACCCCAGGTTTAAGTTGTTGGATCGAACAACTCATCGCCGAATCAACTGGGAAAAACCAAATCGGTCGATTGCCAGTCGTTGTAGAAACGCATAGCGATGGAAATGAAGGAAACCCTTTAAAGATTGCTTTCGCCGGTAGCGCCGATATTGTGGTAGCAGGCGATCTAGCTTCGCAATTCATTCTTTGGGAATGGGTGAGCGCACTTGTTTGTGCAGCGTTAGAGATTGATCCATTTAACCAACCAAATGTCACTGAAGCCAAGGAGCAAACCTCAATTTTGCTCAAAGAATGGAATGGTCTGTTGCCAATTTTTTCCGCGCAAAGAACCGCTTCTGATATTGAAATTTTTGGAGCCGATTCCTTACTTACAGAATTTGTGACCAAAGTTCCAGATGGCGGATATATCGCCATCATGGCTTACTTGGATCGCCGCGATGATTGGGAAATTGAGAAGTTAAGAAAAATTCTCGCCGAAAAAACGGGCCATCCAGTTACTTTTGGTTGGGGTCCGCGTTTTCTCCATTCAACCGGACAGTTTCACAAAGGCGGTCAGCGAAATGGGGCATTCTTACAAATTACTGGAGAAGTTGAAAGCGACATTTCTATTCCTGGAGTTGCCTATGGTTTTAAAACTTTAATAATGGCCCAAGTGATTGGTGATGCTAACGCCCTTATCTCAAGGAGCTATCCACTCCAGAGGTTGCATTTATTAAGAAGAAAAGAAGGCGCTGCTCAACTATTGAAAGCAGCGCGCGAACTTTAAGCTACTCGTCATCTCCACGGAGTTTGCGAAGGGCTGCGTCAAGAATCTTGGCGCCTTCGGCATCGGTACGACGCTCTTTGACGTAGGCCAAGTGAGTTTTATATGGCTCATTCTTAATTGGGCGAGGTGGGTTATTTTTGTCGCGCCCTGCTGGGAAGCCACACTTAGGGCAATCCCATTCAGCAGGGATATCAACGCTTGCGTCTTGCGCAAACGAAGGGCGCACTTCATGTCCTTTTGAGCACCAATAAGAAACACGGCTGCGAGGCATAGAATCGCCGCGCTCTGCCTCGCCCATTGGGCCAGCCCCGACCCGACTTCCGCGAATTGCACTTGCCATGAACTACTCCTTTAAAAATGGAAAGAAAAATTACTTTAGAACCAAACTTAGGGCCACTACCAGGGCGAACCAGATTCCGCCCACAACGATTGTTATTCGGTCAAGGTTCCGTTCAACAACTGATGAGCCACCGTAATTTGATGAGATTCCGCCACCGAATAAATCCGAAAGACCGCTTCCTTTACCTTTATGAAGAAGTACGAGGAGAATCATAAGAATGCTTATTAAGACGAGCGCGATTGAGAGAGCTGATTTCACGGCGAAGGACTCCTATTGATCGAAACGGTCAGGTGCGTAAGGATACTAGTAATTAGCCAGCAAGATAGAACTTTGCGATTTTAGCAAGGGATTCCGGGTCCAGGCTTGCCCCGCCGATAAGTGCGCCATCTATATCCTGCTGCGCCATAATTTCGGCAATATTGGCCGAGTTCACGGAGCCACCATAAAGGATTCTTAAATTAGCGGAGATTTCGCCTGAACCAATATTCTCAATCTCGCCGCGAATGGCCGCGCAAACTTCTTGGGCATCTTCTGGAGTAGCAGTCTTTCCGGTGCCAATTGCCCAGACTGGTTCGTATGCAATGATGATTTTCTTAAGTTCTGGCTTGGTAAGCCCAACCAGGCCAGCGCGAATCTGGCGAATGATGTGGCTTACCTGCGCCCCAGACTCCCGAATAGTGATCCCTTCTCCGACGCAGAATATTGGAGTGAGTTCGCTAGCCAGAGCCGCTTTGATTTTACGGTTGATGAGGCCGTCGCTCTCTTGGTGTATAGCGCGACGTTCAGAGTGGCCAACCAGAACAAAAGTGCAACCAAGTTTTGCCAACATTGCCCCCGAGATATCGCCGGTAAATGCTCCGTTGGTTTCGGGCGATAAATCTTGCGCCCCGTAGCGAAGTCTCAAGCGATCGCCATCTACCAGAGTTTGAATTGATCGAATATTAGTGAATGGAGGAAAGATTGCTACATCAACGGCGTCGAAATCTTTATCAGTCAATCCATAAACAAGTTTTTGCGCAACAGCAATTGCTTCAAGATGGTTTAAATTCATCTTCCAATTACCTGCCATAAGCGGTTTACGCATTTTTCTCTCCTTGTAACTTAAATCAGATCTAAAGCTTTTAGACCAGGTAGCTCTTTGCCTGCTAAGTATTCCAGCGAAGCGCCACCGCCCGTGGATATATACCCAAAATCACTATCTTTAAAGCCAAGGGCGCGCGCAGCAGAGGCAGAATCTCCACCGCCAACAACCGAAATTCCACTAACTTTAGTTAGAGCTTCTGCCACAACTCTGGTACCAGCTGCGAAGGCAGGAAATTCGAAAACACCCATTGGGCCATTCCAGAAAACCGTTCTGCATTTTGCAATCGCAATAGCAAAATCTGCTGCCGATGCTGGCCCAATGTCTAAACCTATCTGATCAGCGCCAATAGCATCGGAGGCGACAATGGTGGCTGGTGAATCTGGCGCAAAGGCAGGCGCCACAACGATGTCAGTTGGTAAATGAAGTTCAACGCCGTTCTTAGCTGCCTGATCTATTAGCTCTTTGACGCTCTCTATCAATTCCCTTTCGACCAGAGATTTTCCAATTTCTAGGCCGCGCGCAGCAAGAAAAGTGAAGACCATGCCCCCACCAATTGCCATAACATCAACTTTCTCTAACAAGTTCGAAATAACGCCAATCTTCTCTGAGACTTTGGCCCCACCTAGCACAACCCCATAAGGTCGTTCTGGATTCAAAGTTAATTTCTTGAGTACTTCGACTTCGCCAGCAATCAGCAGGCCAGCTACATGAGGAAGTAGCTTGGGAAGCTCGTAAACCGATGCATGTTTGCGATGGAGCGCTCCGAATCCGTCGCCGACATAGATATCAGCAAGGCGAGATAACTCGTTGGCAAAGGCTGCTCGCTCACTTTCATCTTTACTTGTTTCAGCTTGGTTGAAACGAATGTTTTCTAGCAAAAGAATTTCCCCAGCTTGCAAACTCGCCGCAGCAGCGATGATATTTGGACCTGTTAATTCACCAGTGAATTGAATCTCTTTGCCAAGTAACTCACTTAAACGTTTTGCAATTGGCGCTAATGAGAGTTCGGATTTGACTTCACCTTTTGGTCTTCCCAGATGGGCCGCAATTACTAGCGATGCCCCTTTTTCCAAGAGAAGTTGAATCGTTGGAAGCGAAGCTTTAATACGACCGTCATCGCTAATAACTCCATCTTTCAACGGAACATTTAGATCACAACGGAGAAAAACTCGCTTTCCGGCAACATCAAAATGTGCGAGATCTGGCATTAAAGCGAGCGTCCAACATAACTAACGAGGTCAACCAGGCGATTGGAATAACCCCACTCATTGTCATACCAACCAACAACTTTGGCAGTTGTTCCAATAACTTTTGTCAGCCCAGCATCGAGGATGCATGATGAAGGATCGGTGACAATATCGGAAGAAACGATTGGGTCTTCAGTGTAAGTCAGATAGCCCTTCAGTTCGCCATCGTCAGCTGCCGCTTTAAACGCTCCATTGATTTCGGCAACAGTGGCTGCTCGCCCTAATTCAACAGTTAAGTCAGTTGCAGAACCGATAGGGAGCGGAATGCGCATTGCATATCCATCGAGTTTGCCTTTGAGTTCGGGCAACACTAGAGAAATTGCCTTTGCCGCGCCAGTTGATGTCGGAATCATGTTAGTTGCCGCGCCTCGCGCGCGACGCAGATCCTTATGTGGGAAGTCAAGAATTACTTGATCATTTGTGTACGCATGAATAGTGGTCATGAAGCCACGAACGATTCCAAAGTTATCGTTAAGTACTTTTGCCATTGGAGCTAGACAGTTAGTTGTACAAGAAGCGTTTGAGATTATGTGATGGTTTGCTGGGTCATAATTTTTATGATTAACGCCCATAACAATGGTTATATCTTCATCGCTAGCAGGGGCAGAGATAATAACTTTCTTGGCGCCGGCAGCAATGTGCTTCTTAGCATCAGATGCTTTGGTGAAGTATCCAGTTGATTCAATAACAACATCTACGCCAATTGCGGCCCAAGGCAGTGCACTTGGATCACGCTGGGCAAATACTTTCATTGTTTTGCCAGCAACGGTAAGGGTGTCGGCAGTATGAGTTACTGCAAGGCCTAAACGCCCCAAAATGGAGTCATACTTCAAAAGATGGGCAAGTGTTGCATTGTCGGTTAAGTCGTTGATCCCAACAATATTAATATCTGGATTTGTTAGGCTGGCACGAAAAAAATTGCGGCCAATGCGGCCAAAACCGTTTATTCCTACATTTATCACTTTTAAATGTCCTTAGCTAATAGAACTTAAATTACCGCCACAACGCTGGGGACTTATTGAAATCTTATCAGCCCTACGCGGTGCCGCAGGCGCGTTAATTGAGCAGGTCAGGTGAAAGGCCAGCTTCCGTATCAGGAATTCCAAGTTCGCCAGCTTTTTTATCAGCCATCGCAAGCAAACGACGGATTCGTCCAGCGATTGCATCTTTGGTCATTGGTGGAGTTGCCAGAGAGCCGAGTTCTTCCAAACTTGCTTGGCCATGGCTAATTCGAAGTTCACCAGCTTCTTTCAAATGGCTCGGAATCGTTGAGCTAAGAATTTCCATGGCACGTTGAACGCGTGCGGATGCGGCGACTGCCGCTCTCGCCGAACGGCGCAGATTTGCATCATCAAAATTAGCTAAGCGGTTGGCCGTTGCGCGAACTTCACGGCGCATTCGCCGCTCTTCCCAGGCAAGCACGCACTGATGAGCACCCAGCCGTGTTAGCAAGACTCCAATCGCATCGCCATCGCGAATTACTACTCGATCAACCCCACGTACTTCGCGGGCTTTTGCAACGATTCCTAACCGTCTGGCTGCGCCAACGAGAGCCAGCGCGGCCTCAGGTCCTGGGCAGGTAATTTCAAGGGATGATGATCGTCCGGGTTCTGTGAGTGAACCGTGAGCAATAAATGCGCCACGCCAAGCTGCTTCTGAATCACAGACTGCCGCGGAGACCACTTGCGGCGGCAGGCCTCGCACAGGACGGCCATGGGTGTCAACTAAACCTGTTTGGCGAGCAAGGGCATCGCCTTCATTGAAGACGCGCACAACGTACCGAGAACCTTTCCTTAAACCGCTCGAAGACAAGACCGCCAATTCAGATCCATGCCCGTAGATTTCGGCAATATCTTTGCGCAAACGTCGCGCACTTTGCGCAGTGTCGAGTTCGACTTCAATCACAATTTTGCCTGCCACAATATGCAGACCTCCGGCAAAACGCAGAAGCGAAGAAACCTCAGCTTTGCGACAACACGGTCTGGTGATCGAGAGGCGGCTGAGTTCGTCTTTCACTGCTGCAGTCATAGCCATGGGCTTATTAAATCAGGCTTTGGTTCATAATGTTGCCCAAAGCGAGAGCTAACTTATCTGAGGAATGATGGTCACTGCCTTGCTCCTTGCGAAGATCCGTGATAACAATCTCACCGCCACATTGATAAGCCGCGATGCGTAATGAGTCTTCATTACAGAGAACGCCAGCATCAACGAGGAAGTAATCTATGCGCACTTGCGGGGCGTATCGGTGGAATAATTCAACATGTTCTTCAGGTGAAGATCCAGCGAACTCATCCCCATCCTTACTTGGGTGTGCATCCAGATTGAGAATAACAATTTTTTTAGCGCGCGCCTTTCCTAGCGCTGCGCGCTGTTCGGGTACTAGTAAATGTGGCATGACACTTGAGAACCAAGATCCAGGTCCCATCGTGATCCAATCAGCGCCACT
>JBCKHR010000006.1:0-52496 GCA_038905755.1 Candidatus Planktophila sp. | reverse complement strand
CTAGTTGCTTGGCTACCAACATATTTAGAATCGAAGAGAGTATTAATTCCAGAAATTGCATATCCGACATATCGCGTAGGTGCGCTCTTAGCTGAGGCAGATCCAATTCCGGTAGCTATTAACGCTGCAACATGGCCGCAAGCCGATTTAGCTTGGGTGAACTCACCATCGAATCCAACCGGGCGAGTTCAGAGCGATATCGAAATGCAAGCGAGTTTGAGCTGGGCTCGCCGCAACAACGCGATTCTGGTCTCTGATGAGTGTTATCTGGAATTTGATGACAGCGCGAAACCAACTTCAATTCTTTCACATACTCGTGGCGAGAATAAGAACGTTCTCTGCCTTCACTCGCTCTCTAAGCGATCCTCTATGGCAGGTTATCGCGCGGCTTTTCTTATTGGTGATCCGATTTTGATTGATAAAATTCGGGAGATAAGAAAACATGGTGGAGGAATGGTGCCACTTCCTGTTCAAAAAGCTATGGTCGTTGCGCTATCGGATAGCGAACATGTGGCCCAACAACGTGCTCGCTACAACGCCCGTCGCCAATTATTGATTCCTGCTTTGAAAGCTGCTGGGTTCTCGATTGATTTCTCGCATGCAGGTTTATATATCTGGTGCACGCGTAATGAAGATGCGTGGAAGAGCGTTGAATGGCTAGCCAAATTAGGGATCCTGGCAACACCTGGAATTTTTTATGGCGACCTTGGATCCCAACACATTCGCATAGCGATGACCGCAACGGACGCCCAAATTGCTGATGCAGTACATCGCTTGAAAAACGCGTGAAATAACAATGGCGGTAGGAATTTTACTTGTCGGTGGTTTCGGAACTCGACTATTGCCGCTTACTAAGAACACTCCAAAACCTATGCTTACGGTGGCTGGTTTACCTGTGACTGAACATCAACTAGCTATGGCTAGGCGAGCGGGAATTACCAGAGTGGTTCTCGCAACATCATATTTATCGGACGTTTTCACACCTTATTTTGGAGATGGCTCGAAGTGGGGAATGAAACTCCTTTATGCAGTTGAAAAAGAAGCGATGGGAACCGGTGGCGCAATAAAGAACGCCGTAGCACTGCTAGATTCGCAAGAACCGATAGTTGTATTTAATGGTGATGTATTAAGTTCGCATAATCTTAAGGAACAAATTACAGAACATTTGAAAAATAGCGCTGATGTAACTTTACATTTAACTTCCGTCGAGGATGCTCGTGCTTATGGATGTGTTCCAACTGACTCAAGCGGAAGAGTTTTAGATTTTTTAGAGAAAATGGAATATCCAGTAACAAATACGATTAACGCCGGTTGTTATGTTTTCAATCCAAAAGTCATAGATCAAATTCCAAGTAATCGAGTGGTTAGCATCGAGCACGAAACTTTTCCGCAATTAATTAAAGAGGGTGCGAAAGTTTATGGGTTCATAGATAATTCGTATTGGTTGGATATTGGAACACCAAAAGCGCTCTTACAAGGTTCGATAGATTTAGTTCGTCGCGTTGGCGATTGCCCTGCTATTAATTCAACAAATTCACAGAGCCACACATCCGATGCGTTAATCATGAAAGGGGCAGTAATCGATGCCACTGCATCTATAACGGGGGGCAGCTGCATTGGTAGTGGGGCTTGGATCGGTGCCCATGTAACTGTGGTTGGATCAATCATTGAAAGTGGCGTAGAGATTGGCGCTGGATCAATCATTGAAAATTCATTTATCTCAAAAGGTTCGAAAATCCAAATAAACTCGAAGATTTCGGGTTCTTCTCTGATAAATAGTGAGATTTTTCCAATATAACTCTGATTTGAGCGTATTTTACCGCTCCACCCACTTGACTTAAAGGGATTACACGCGTGTAATTCACTCTATGAAAGTCTTTCCCGCTAGGGGAGAGCGAAAAAGCTACTAAGGAGAAGCGGTATGCCGATTCGACCTGAAGGCACCAGCCAGCTACTTGGCCCAATTATGAAGTTAGGGACCGGTGAGAGCGTTGAGCTCTTCTGGCAAGAGCGCGCACTTTGCGCACAAACAGATCCTGAAGCATTCTTTCCGGAGAAGGGTGGCTCGACTCGCGAAGCCAAACGCGTCTGCCTCTCTTGTGATGTGCGCTCAGAGTGCTTGGAATATGCACTTGCTCATGATGAGCGATTTGGAATTTGGGGTGGCCTCTCAGAACGCGAACGTCGTCGTCTAAAGCGTCGCTCTGCGTAGGTTTAAAAGTTTTATGGGTTTGTAATTATGGCTGCACAACAAGCCGCTCGCGATTCGCACTATGTCACTGCAATCCTGGTAGTTCATGATGGTGCGATTTGGTTACCGCAAGTTCTTGCTGCGCTTGCATCGCAAACGCGTCTTGTTAATCGTGTCATCGCAGTTGATACAGGTTCAATAGACGGTTGCGTAAAGTTATTAAAAAGTGCTCGCATATCAATTATTGAAACGGAACGCGATTGTGGTTTTGGCGAAGCGGTTAAATTAGCACTGGATAAGTTTCCTACCCAAAGTAGATTCGCAAGTGAATGGATTTGGCTAATTCATGATGACTGCGCGCCTGCCCCCACTGCTTTAAGTGAATTGTTAATTGCAATTGAAGATCGACCGCAAGTAGCTTTAGCGGGGCCAAAACTTTTAGGTTGGCATGATCGAACGCACTTGTTAGAAATAGGAATAAGCATCGCAGGAAATGGTACGCGTTGGACTGGTCTCGAACCTTTTGAGTATGACCAAGGTCAACGCGACGGTATTCATGATGTTCTCTCAGTCAGTACCGCCGGAGCGCTCATCCGGCGAGAAGTTTTTGTAGAACTCGATGGCTTCGATCCCAATTTGGCACTTTTTAGAGATGATGTAGATTTTGGTTGGCGAGCTCGAACTGCAGGACATTCTGTAATCGCGGTATCAAAGGCGGTCGCATTTCACGCAGAAGCCTCAGCATCTGAACGGAGAAGTGTTGATGTAGATGGGGCGTTCTTGCATCGCCCGCTACTCCTTGATCGCAGAAATGCAGCATACGTTCTGTTGGCAAATTCTTCTTGGTGGATGCTGCCTTGGATAGCGATTCAATTATTGACTTCCGCCCTTGGACGTTCACTTGGTTATTTAATTGCCAAACTTCCAGGATACGCTAGCGATGAAATTTTGGCCGTCTTAGCGTTGATTGCAAACCCAAATCAACTCATTAAGGCGCGCAGATGGCGTAAGAAAAAGCGTTTAGTTTCGCCAAGGGTGGTTGCTGCATATATCCCGCCCAGATGGTCTCAGCTCCGTTTAGCACTCACCAGAACTGGTGAATCCATTAGAGAACGTTTACTACCCACTAATATCGACCAATCAACGAGCGCCCGAATTGCCACTGACGATGAAGATTTACTGGTGCCGATCCAAAGCGCACGGTGGAGATCACTCCTAAGAAAGCCCATGAGCGTTGGGCTACTTGGGCTTTCAATTCTTACTTTGATTTGGTCGAGGAATCGTTTTGGGTCAATCTCTGGTGGTGCTTTACCTGTTTCACAGACTGGTGCTTCTGATTTGTGGGAGAGTTATTTCGATTCATGGCACCAAGTTGGAATGGGAAGCGCGAGCGCAGCACCACCATGGTTAGCGGTTTTGGCTGCAGCATCAATAATATTTTTAGGCAAAGTTCCTTTTATGATGACTTTAATTTTTATCTTATTCCCGGTAATTCTCTTCTGGAGCAGCCACTTTCTTTTTGCTAAGTTAAGTAAGAGCGCATCCCTTGCAGTAGCGGCCAGCGTTTTATATGCAATCTCGCCGGTATCCATCGCAGCAATAAATTCAGGCCGAATCGGCACTCTTGTGGCGCTTATTTTTGCCCCGCTCATACCTCTCGCACTGAGGCAATGGCGTGAGATTGAGCTACTTCATTGGAGAAGGATTTTCGGTGTATCGCTTCTGCTTTCACTTATTTTTTCATTCACCCTTGTTGCCTTCTTAATTCTCTTTGCTTTTAGCGTAACGGCAATCATCTCTGATTACTTGAAATTGCGTGGCGGGCTAGATCTTGAACGCTTTAAAGCTAAACTTTTCAGGCGCATAACTTTGCTCATCGCCCCGCTATTAGTGACGCTTCCTTACTCTTTTGAAGCCTTGCTTAACCCATCGCGTTTACTCTCAGAGCCAGGATTCGCGCTCGCAGGAGGCGGGCCAAACTTGGCCGCCCTTGGAAATCCGGGTGGTCCCGGATCGCCGCCATGGTGGTTGATTAGTCCGATACTCATTATGTTGCTCATCGCGCTCTTTAGCGCGCGTTCTGCACGCGGGGTAGCCGAAATTGGATTTGGCTTTCTCGTTGCTGCAACGCTCATATCAACTCTGGCTATCTCAACACATGGCAATTATGCGAATACGCCAGTTTGGACCGGAACTCTTCTTGTTGGTGCGACCCTTGCCGCGCTAGTTTCTGGTGTAATGATTTTGGATAGGTTGCGCGAACACTTAGTGAGAACAAATTTCCATTACCGACATATTTTGGCAGGGTTGTTATTAATAGTTACGACCCTATATACGGTCGCCTCCGTTGCTTGGATAGCTACTAGTGGCGCAAATTCCCCAATTCACACCAATCTAGGGAGCGTAATACCGTCGTTCTTAGCGGTTGAAAAAAATACTAAGACTTTAGTCATTCGCGAAGAGAAGAGCGCAGGTTCAGCCGGCCTGCAGTATTTCATTTCAAGGGGTAGCGATATTCAATTAGGCGATCCCGATGTAGCGCCGGTTGAAAGTGAAGTGATGGAAATAGCTGTGCGAGATTTAGTGGATGGATCTGGCATATTGAGCAGTAAGACTTTTGCGAATTACGGAATAAAATATATTTTTATCGCTCAACCAAGTGGTAAAGAAATTGTTCGCACCATCGATGGACTAGGCGGATTCAACCGAGCATCGGCTACCAGTGCAGGAATTGTTTGGCGTGTTACTGGCGTGACTGGGCGATTGATTTTCACAGATGCACAAGGCGCGCGGAGCGCTATCGAAACTGGTGATGTCGGAGCTAGAACCATGGTTACCGCTCCTGGAACCTTGACCTTAACTGAAAATTATTCTCGATCATGGCAAATAATTGAGAATGGCAAACGATTACCGAGAGTGAAAAACGATGATGGCTTAACTCAATTTAGCGTTTTTGAGGCAGGCGAATTTTCTCTTATTCATGACGGAACTATCCGCCGTGGGTGGCTCTCCTTGCAATTTATAGCCATCGTTGTCGTCGTAATCTTTGCGCTCCCGGCCGGTCGGAGAAAGCGCGAAATTTCCGAGAAGGAATTAGCATGAAAATAAAGCGCCCAGTGCTATTCATCGGCGTTTTCGCGATATCAATTCTTCTTACCAACTTTGTAAATGTAGTTGTTAAAACCACTCGATTTTCCGAAAGCTATCCAAGCGTTCTGTGTCCACCAACTCTGCTAGGCACTACATCGCAAGTATCGGTGATGAGCAAAAAGACGATGTTTCAAAGCGTGGAAAGTAAGTCAACTAAGAAGAAGCCACTAGGCGTAACGAGGTATCTAATAAAGAAAGATTCACTCTTAATTGAGGCAAATGGAGTTACTCCAACAATTTGGCAGAGCCGCGCGAATAGTTGGGCAGGGGCTGCAATCTGTAGTGGCCCAACTTCTGAACAATGGTTTGTGGGAGGAACTGCTGACGTAACCAGTCGTGGAAAGCTTGTTGTTATTAATAGCGGACTCGGAAGCGCAATTGTAGATATCGGAAGTTGGAGCGCAAGAGGTAAGGGTCCAGTTAAAACAATTACAATTCGGGCAAAGAGTTCAATTATTACCGCCTTAGATATGTTTGCTCCGGGAGAGGGAGCCATTGCCTTACATGTGGTTCCTCGCTCCGGTCGAATCAACGCCTTTATGCTCGATGTACAAGGTAAGGGGTTAAAAAACTTAGGGGGAGACTTTGTCAATTCCACAAACGCGCTGGGAAAGGAGATCTATATTTCGGCGATCCCCCACCAAAAAAACAATACGAACAACCCTACGGCGCATAAACTGCGCATCGTAAATCCCAATGGCGTTGATGCGACCATCACCGCTGAACTTATATCGAGTGATGGAAGTTTCATCCCCGTTGGTTTGAACGCTAGGAAAATTAAAGCTGGGAGCGTTAGCGAAATTACTTTGAAGCCAAAGATTTCAGCCAATGTTTTTGCTCTGCGGATAACTTCTGACGAACCTATCACTGGGTCGGTTTTTACAATGGTGCGTGTTCAAGGCCGCAATGGCTTAGTTTGGGACTTCGTTTGGAATACTCCTTCGCCTGAGCTTACAAAGTTTAGGCTCGCAGTTACTGGACTTTCACCGCTTTTGGTTTTCACTTCTCCAAATATCAATATTGGAATGGAAGTTCTTTTTGCTAACGGGAAAACGATGCGGAAAACTCTCAAAGGATTTGACATCGCCAGTTGGAGAGTTCCAGATAACGCAAAAGTGATCAGTTTTATAGGCGTTTCAAACGCTACTTATGGGGCCGCCTTAATCACTTCAAGCGACGGTTATGGTGCCATACCACTGGTTGCTGGAAGTTCTTTGAGTAACGCAGCCATTCCAAATTCAAATATTGGCACCCTAACACCTTGGTAATCCCAAAGAAATCGTATTGACCCCACTAATCTTTAGGCTATGAGTCCGCAGATTAGAGTTGGGCGTGCATGCTCTCGTGTTGGCTGCCGCATTTGCGCCACCATGACCCTTACTTACATTTATGCAGAATCAACCGCTGTGCTTGGACCATTGGCAACGTACTCAGAGCCACATGCTTATGACTTATGCGCACTTCATGGCGAGCGTTTAACAGTCCCGCACGGGTGGATCGTTGTTAAGCAAGAGATTTCACTTGATGCAATTGGGCCTAGTGAAGACGATTTGATGGCGATTGCAGACGCTGTGCGCGAAGTGGCAACTTCACCAATTACTGTTCCGAAAAAAAATGAGAGCGCAACTCCAGCGCCACAGATTGGGCGACGCGGACATCTTCGTGCCGTTCCTTCTTAATAAGCCATGGAGCACAATTTCGTGGCAGATATTTTTAAGGCTTATGATATTCGTGGACTTGTTGATACCGAGATTACCCCTGAGTTCTCATTTGTTACGGGAGTTGCATTCGCACTCTTTCTCCAACAGGCGCGCGAACCTGCAACCGTGGTGATTGGAGAAGATATGCGTTCATCTTCTCCAATTTTAGCCGACGCCTTTTCCGATGGAATTACTACGCAAGGCTTAGATGTCATTCGGATTGGTTTAGCCTCAACCGACCTCCTATATTTTGCGTCAGGGAAATTAGCTTTACCTGGAGCGATGTTTACTGCTAGCCATAACCCCGCCCAGTACAACGGAATTAAACTTTGTCTCAGTGGTGCGCGCCCAATTGGTAGAGAATCTGGCTTGCTCGTGATTGAGAATTTCGTTCGCCAAGGTGCACCAATTGGTTTTCGTTCAGTTGGTGTTGAGCGCAGTCAAGAGATGCTTAATGAGTATGTAGATTACTTATTAACTCTGGTCGATCTCTCTAAAATTCGCCGCCTGAAAATTGTTGTCGATGCTGGAAATGGCATGGCTGGACACACGGCCCCGGCTATTTTTTCCAGACTTAACGTTGAACTGATTCCTTTGTATTTCGACTTAGATGGAACATTTCCAAATCATGAAGCAAACCCAATCGATTCTAAGAACCTTGTTGACTTGCAAGAAAGCGTGAAGAGCAATAAGGCAGATCTAGGTTTAGCATTCGACGGAGATGCTGACCGATGTTTTCTCATCGATGAAAATGGCGTAGCGATTAATCCATCGGACATCACAAGCCTTATTGCAAAGCGTGAGTTGGCGAAGCACCCAGGTTCATCAATTATTTACAATCTAATTTCATCTCGCGCCGTTGTTGAAGTTATTAAAGAAAATGGCGGCGTGCCACTTCGAAGTCGCGTCGGGCATTCGTATATCAAGAAAATGATGGCCGAAAGTGGAGCAATCTTCGGGGGAGAACATTCAGGGCATTTTTATTTCAGTGACTTTTGGCGAGCAGACTCGGGAGCCCTCGCTGCCCTCCATGTAATTGCGGCTTTAGGGGAAAGCGAAAAAACAATCTCTCAAATTTTACAACCATTTCAGCGATACGCATCAAGTGGCGAAATAAACTTAAAAGTTAGTGATGCAAATGCTGCCATGGAGTTAGTCGAAAATAAGTATTTGCCTGTTGAAGGAATTTCAGTTGACCATTTGGATGGAGTTACAATTGGCTCAGAGTTATGGTGGTTCAACCTTAGGTGCTCTAATACCGAGCCTGCCCTTAGGCTTAACGTTGAAGCTAAGAGTGAACTCCTTATGGGGCAGGTTCGCGATGAGGTGCTTTCTCTCATTAGGCAGTAATCTAGCCTCCTAGCGTTGCGCCTTAAAGGAGACTTTCGTGAATTCACCTGTTACTCAAACACTTCCAAAGCACGACATTGCTGACGCCTCTCTGGCCAAGCAAGGCCGCAAGCGCATTGAGTGGGCAGAACGGAACATGCCAGTGTTGGCCCAAATTCGCGAACGCTTTGAGAAATCGCAACCATTCCAAGGTGTTCGAATCTCAGCTTGCATGCACGTAACGGCTGAAACTGCCAACCTCATGCGTGTTTTGAAAGCTGGGGGTGCCCAAATCGCACTTTGTGCATCGAATCCTCTCTCTACTCAAGATGACAGCGCAGCCGCGCTTGTTCATGAATATGGCATCAGCGTCTTTGCTCGTAACGCAGTCGATCGCGATGGTTATTACAAACACATCAATGCAGCCCTTGATATCGAACCCCACCAAGTCTTCGATGACGGTTGTGACTTGGTAAATATTCTTCACACGACAAGACAAGAGCTAATTCCTAACATCACTGGTGGTTGCGAAGAGACTACAACTGGCGTTATTCGCTTGAATCAAATGGCAAAAGATGGCGCGCTGCGATTCCCAATGATTGCGGTCAACGACACAGATACGAAACATATGTTTGATAATCGTTATGGCACTGGGCAATCAACTCTTGATGCGCTTTTCCGCTCAACGAATTTCTTGCTTGCTGGACGGATTCTTGTTGTGGCCGGTTTCGGTTACTGCGGTAAAGGTGTTGCAGAACGCGCAAAAGGAATGGGCGCCGACGTAATTGTTACAGAAATTAATCCAACTAAGGCGCTAGATGCCATGATGCAAGGTTTTCGCGTTATGCCAATGATCGAAGCAGCAGCAGTAGGAGATGTATTTATTACCGTTACCGGCAACCGCGATGTTTTACGTGATGAACACTTTGCAGTAATGAAGGATGGCGCGATTATGGCTAACTCGGGTCACTTCGATGTTGAAATCGACGTTGCTTGGCTTGAAGTAAATGCCAAGAGTAAGAACGCCAAGATGCGCCATCAGACCGATGAATATGTAATGGCAGATGGACGTCGCTTACTACTTCTTGCAGAGGGGCGTCTGGTAAACCTCGGTGCCGCTGAAGGTCACCCAGCATCGGTAATGGATATGTCATTCTCTGATCAAGCTTTAACTGCGCAGTGGTTAGTTGCAAATTCAAAGAATTTGAAGCCTGGTGTTCATAACGTTCCGACACACATTGATAAAGAAGTTGCTCGCCTCAAATTAACAAGCATGGGCGGCCACATCGATGTACTTACTCCAGCGCAAGACTTGTACTTGAATTCTTGGGAACACGGTAGCTAATGGTTCTGGTTATGGTCGTCGATGACGATCAAGACCTTGCAGAAATGCTCGGCATCGTCTTAACCGGTGCTGGAATTGATGTTGATTTGGTTAGTCGCGGGGATGAAGTTCTAGAAGTTTTCCGAAAC
Source organism: Candidatus Planktophila sp. (assembly GCA_038905755.1). GTDB lineage: Bacteria > Actinomycetota > Actinomycetes > Nanopelagicales > Nanopelagicaceae > Planktophila. The sequence goes on along the minus strand of JBCKHR010000006.1, from coordinate 42,653 downwards.
AATCCACCCGATTTAGTTCTATTAGATGTCATGTTGCCAGGTCTAGATGGCATCGAAGTTTGTCGACTCATCAGAGCTGAATCTATGGTCCCTATTATTATGTTGAGCGCTAAAGGCGATGCGTATGATGTTGTCAAAGGTCTTGAAGCAGGCGCAGATGACTACATGGTAAAACCGTTCCGTCACCCATCCGAATTAGTTGCCAGAATTCGAACTCGCTTGCGTCGAACAAATGCTGACATTTTGGGACTTCTTACGCTTGGCGATTTAGCAATAGATGTTCAAGCACATCAAGTTTCACGCGGTGGCAAAGGGATTGCATTGACGCGACTTGAATTTGATTTATTGGTTGCTCTTGCTAAAGAGCCTGGGCGAGTATTTACTCGCGACGCTTTATTGAGCGAGGTTTGGGGATATAAACACTCAACGGATACGCGATTAGTAAATGTTCACGTCCAGCGCTTACGTTCTAAAATCGAGCATGATTCTGAACATCCCGAACTCATAGTCACTATTCGCGGCGTTGGTTATAAAGCTGGAGTAATGGGCGGTTCTTGAATTGGGTCGGCTCAATACACTGCTACGCAATTCGCTGGCATTTAAAGTTTCAGTATCGACGCTACTTCTTTCGCTCGCGGTTGGTTGGCTAACAGGTTCAGTGCTAAATTCTAAACTCTCCACTGGCATTAAAGAAGTTAACCTCAATTCAGCCTTATTAGAAGCACGTTCCACAATTTATAGCGTGCAATATCAAATCTTGATTGCACAAGGTCGGTCAGGGACAGATATGACGACCGTTGTTGAGAAAATTATCAGCGGAGTTACCAACTTGACTGCTTACAAAAGCAGTCGAGAAATCGTCTTATTAAGAGATCCAGCAAATATTATTCGAAAATACAATTACGAAATGACATCAAATCTTGTGGACCCGAGATCAGTTCCGCAAGATTTAAGAGAGAGAGTACAGAAAGGGAATGATCTCAATTGGGCAAATGTAACGCTAAAATATGCTGGCGCGACCACCGTTCCGGCGCTAGTCGTCGGTCAAAAAATTGCTCTTCCTAATGCAGGGGTGTACGAGATGTACTTACTCTTCTCGTTAGTCGATCAAAACGCCACGCTCGCCCTTATTAAGAGTTCGCTACTATTGGCGGGTTTTGCTCTCTTGCTTTTAGTCCTCTTAGTTACTTGGCTAGTTCTGCGACAAGTTGTACGCCCAGTTCGTGACGCCGCAAGCATTGCATCTAAATTTACACGTGGTGATTTTGGCCAACGCATGGAGGTTACTTCAAAAGATGAAATTGCAACGTTAGGAAATGCGTTCAATGAGATGGCCGATTCTTTTGAAAAACAAATTACACGCTTAGAGAACTTATCTAGAGTTCAACAGCGTTTTGTATCTGATGTTTCCCATGAATTGCGGACACCACTCACAACGCTTCGTATGGCATCGGGGATTATTCATACATCTAGATTTGATTTTGATCCGAGCGTGGCTCGGAGTGCTGAGTTATTAGTAGCCCAACTAGATCGCTTTGAGCAATTATTGGAAGACCTTCTGGAAGTTAGTCGCTTCGATGCTGAAGCGGCAGTCCTAGAGAGTTTAGATTTTGACATTGTGAAGTTAATCGAGCGATCTGTGGAGGATTTAGCAACGGTTGCGCTCGAGAAAGTGACTTCAATCGCAATCTTTTCCGCTGAGCCCTCGATACTGATGCAAGCTGATGTCCGTAGAGTTGAAAGAATTCTCCGTAATCTGCTCAATAATGCGTTAGACCACGCTGAAGAGAAACCAATAGAAATTACGATTGTTTCAAACGAAAACGATGTCGCAGTTGGGGTTCGCGATTACGGAATTGGTTTAGATTCAAATTCCTTAACGCGAGTTTTCGATCGGTTCTGGCGAGCAGATCCATCTCGAGCTCGCACTCGAGGTGGCACCGGGCTAGGTTTATCAATTGCTTTGGAAGATGCTCGACTCCATAACGGAGAACTTGAAGCATGGGGAAGTCCAAATAAAGGCACACACTTCGTTTTAACTTTACCGCGCCGAGCAGGAGGCTCTATTCAAGCAAGGTTGATTAATTTAGAACCTAAAGATTTCAAGGGTTAATTCTCCACACATTTTCCGCGAAACTACTGTATGTCCATTTCTATTGGGAAGAATCTCGGTCATGAAAATTCTTGAAGATTTCGCGCAAATTCTTTTCCCTGTTAGATGTTTTGGTTGCGCTCGCCTCGGATTAACTTTGTGTGCATCGTGTCGAAAGCGCTGGCACCCACATGCTTATCGAACTTTTGTGGCGAACATTCCAGTTTATTCCTCTGTATCTTATTCCCCAGTAGCGAAAAAGATTTTACTTTCCGCAAAAGAGAATGGTCATTCAGAAGCAGATCAACTATTGGTAACCGCGTTGATGCACGCCCTCAATTCAATTCCCATGCTAGGCACGACAAGCTTCCTGGTTCCAATACCTGCAAGTCGAAGTTCAAAGCGCCGCCGCGGTCGTGATTTTGTTGCTGAATTGACCCATGCGATTTCGCAAGAGTCCGGAATACCCATGGTCAAACTGCTCGAGCTCAAACGAAAAGTGCGAGACCAGAGCAAACTCAATGCGCGTGGCCGCTCTCGAAATCTTTCTGGTGCCATAGGAATAATCGAGAGAGCGCAGGCGTTTAGCTTTTCAGGGAGCGATGCAATTCTCGTTGATGATCTTGTCACGACTGGGTCAACTCTGAGCGAAGGGGTCCGAGCCTTAACTTCTGGGGGTATTGCGGTGGTTGCCTGCGTAACTGCTTGCACTACCCACCCACTAAGATAGAGGGATTGGGATAAAGGGATTGGAAAGGGCTTACAGAGAGTTTCTACGCTTGAAAGGTTTGGTTGATGCCAGCGTTTTTTGACAAAATTTTGCGTGCAGGTGAAGGTCGTATTCTCCGCAATTTAAAGAAAATTGCAGAGCTTGTTAACGCAGAAGAAGCTCGAATCGTGGCGATGACCGATGGCGAGTTGCGTAACCAAACCGCGCTCTTTCAAGGGCGCTTTGCCGAAGGCGAAAGCCTCGATGACATCTTGCCGGAAGCATTCGCGGTTGTGCGTGAAGCTGCAAAGCGAACTCTTGGTCAACGACATTTCGATGTTCAAATTATGGGGGGAGTTGCTCTTCACCGCGGCAATATCGCAGAGATGCGAACTGGTGAAGGTAAAACCCTTGTGGCAACTTTGCCTTCATATTTAAATGCATTGGCTGGCCGTGGGGTGCATGTTGTCACTACAAATGACTATTTGGCTGAACGCGATAGCGAATGGATGGGGCGCATTCATCACTTCCTTGGATTAACTGTTGGTGTAATTCTTGCAAATATGTCATCAGTCGAACGTCGTCTGGCCTACGCCGCCGACATAACTTATGGAACAAATAATGAATTTGGTTTTGATTACCTACGTGACAATATGGCGTGGTCACTGGAAGAGTGCGTCCAACGCGATCACTTTTTTGCAGTCGTCGATGAAGTTGACTCAATTCTTGTAGATGAAGCGAGGACCCCTTTAATTATTAGTGGACCCGCAGATAAAGCAACGAAGTGGTATGTCGAATTTGCAAACATCGTCAACAAACTTCAACGCAATCTGCATTATGAGGTTGATGAAAAGAAAAAAACCACCGGAATTCTTGAAGAGGGTGTAACGAAAGTCGAAGAGTTGCTGCAAATAGAGAATCTCTACGAAGCTGCCAACACGCCAATGATCGGTTATCTAAATAATGCGATCCGCGCAAAAGAACTATTTAAGCGCGATAAAGATTATGTGATTATGAATGGCGAACTTCTCATCGTTGATGAGCACACCGGCCGCATGTTGGCTGGTCGTCGATATAGCGAAGGTCTGCATCAATCTCTTGAAGCAAAAGAGCGAGTTGAAATCAAAGACGAAAATCAGACTCTGGCTACTATCACGTTGCAGAATTACTTCCGTTTATATGAGAAGTTATCGGGCATGACAGGTACTGCGATGACCGAAGCTTCTGAATTCGATCAGATCTATAAATTGGGAGTTGTGCAAATTCCGACTAACCAATTGATGATACGTATCGATCAACCTGATCTTGTTTATAAGAGTGAAGCTGGCAAGTTTGCTGCAGTCACTGCTGACATTGTTGCACGCCATCGCAAAGGCCAACCGGTACTGGTCGGAACGGTAAGCGTTGAAAAGTCCGAAGAGCTCTCGGCTTACTTACGTAAAGCGGGAGTCCCGCACGAAGTCCTTAACGCTAAACATCACGAACGCGAAGCCACGATTATCGCTCGGGCTGGCGTGAACGGCGCAGTAACAGTTGCAACAAATATGGCGGGCCGCGGTACTGACATCATGCTCGGCGGGAACCCTGAATTCATGGCTGATTTTGAATTACAACGACGCGGCTTATCGCCAGTTGACAGCGCAACGGAATATGAAGCAGCTTGGCCAGATGAAATTGCAAAACAGCAATCTGCAGTTGCCGCCGGACATGAAGAAGTTGTTTCGTTAGGTGGTCTCTATGTTTTAGGAACTGAACGTCACGAATCACGCCGGATAGATAACCAATTACGCGGTCGTTCTGGCCGACAAGGTGATCCGGGCGAATCTCGATTCTACCTTTCACTTCAAGATGATTTGATGCGCCGCTTTAATTCAGGAATGGTGGAGCGCTTCTTAAGCGCGGCAGGAATTCCCGAAGATGAACCGATAGAGTCAAAAATGGTAAGTAGTGCAATTCGTTCAGCTCAAACTCAAGTCGAAGCGCAAAACTTTGAAATGCGCAAAAATGTACTCAAATATGACAACGTCATGAATCGTCAACGCCAAGTCATTTATGGCGAGCGACGCTTAGTCCTAGAAGGCGAAGACATTCAAGAACAAATCGCCACCTTCCTAGATGATACTTTGAGCGCATACATTCAAGTTGCAACTTCGGAAGGTTATGATGCCGAGGATTGGGATTTGGAGAAACTTTGGAACGTACTAAAAACAATTTATCCAATCTCATTCTCAATCCAAGAGATGGAAAAGGAAGTTGGCTCGCGTGCTGGCCTAGATGTCGACTTCTTAACTGCTCGTGTTAGCGAAGATGCAGTGAAGGCTTATGCTCACCGCGAAGAAACCTTAAGTGCAGAAGTCATGCGCGAATTAGAGCGAAAGGTTTTACTTTCTGTTCTCGATCGCAAATGGCGCGAGCACCTTTACGAGATGGATTATTTGCAAGAAGGAATCGGCTTGCGCGCGATGGCTCAACGGGATCCACTAGTTGAATATCAGCGTGAAGGTTACGAACTTTTCTCCGCAATGATGGATGGGATGAAAGAAGAGATTGCAGGGCTCCTTTTCAATATTGAAGTCACCGTGGAAAGCGCGAGCAATTCGGTAAGCGCGCCGGGACTTGGAGCTCAACCAGCGCCAGTTGGAGGGCTGCAATACACTGCGGCAGATGGATCAGGGGTAAGAAGTAAGGGCGATGTTGCGCGAAATGCACAATGCCCATGTGGGTCGGGTAAGAAATACAAGCGTTGCCACGGCGGCGCTTAAGGATTTAGATTAACTCTAGGTAAGTACAGAGCCACCGCCCATCGACACCTTCAAATCGCACCGACATTGCTCGCAATCGGTCACCGAAGCGAATTGTTATTGTTGATTCACAAATTCCATCGAGAGGTTCGCTCTGGTGGATATTACGAACTCTGCCCACGCTTTTTTGACTGCCAATTTTTCGAAGTAGGCTGGAAAAAACGTTTTGGTGACACCAGCGAGTCAATTGCGCAGGTTCTCGTTTACCAGCCCAAACCTCTAAAACGCTTACCACAAATTTCAGAGTCCAAGCATGCAGGTCAGGAAGGTCTAACGCAGAAGTGGCTCGCGGAGCAAAATCAGGATCAAAATCTTCGCCGAAAGTTGATGGAATTAAATAGAGTTTAGCTTTTTGTGCCAGAACCTCGACTTTTGCTGGCCGGAAAATTTCTAAGACAGGGTGCTCCCAATTGGAGCAATCCCTTAGCGGCGAGCGAGCGAGAGTTACTCTGTGAAATTTGGGAGCTTCATCAATTCTTTGATCTGTTGTCATGAAGGAAGGTTCACGCAAGGGATAGGAGCAAACTTCATGCGCGAGGATGAGAAAGCCTCAACCTTTTGGATGGCTGTGGAGAAAGTACCGCTACGCCTCGCTCAAGCCCCTTTAGTACTCACTATGTTTACAAAAAGAAAAACCTCTAAAACACGGATCCCGTTGGCGCTCACATTGATCTGCGCCTCTTTCTTATCGGCCTACTTCTTTGCCATCTTTGCCAATAAAGGCAGCAACTATTGGATCGTTAAGAACGCCATATCAATAGGCCAGCAGATAAGCGCCAACGATGTTGAAATAATTTCTGCAACTATTCCTAAGAGTTCGCAGATTTATCTCAAATCGATAACTAACCCCATCGGTTTCGTAGCAGCGCAGACAATGGAAGCAGGAGAGTTCATAAAAGAAGGTGACATAAGCTCAACAATGGCAGCGATAACAAGTGACGCGGTTCCTATAAGTGCTAGAGCCGCTGATGTTGCAGCTGGAGTTGGCATTGGTTCTAAGGTTGATATCTACTGGGTAGGGGATAAGAGCAGCGGTCAATTTGTCAGTGATCCAATATTGGTGTTGGGAGAAGTTGCTCTCATCGGTAGGGACGAAAGTGGTAAGAACTTTGGCAGTGATGTGGCGCTAACTCTGTTAATTGAAAAAACTCAAGTATTGCGAGTACTCACTGCAACGACCCATGGTCGGCTGGTAATTGTGAAATCACATGTCTGAAATCGAGATGCCTTTAGTTGTTACTGCAGTGGCTAGTCCAAATACTGAAGGTTTCATTGCAAGCACTCTCTTTAGTCAGGGTTGGAGTGTGATTTTTCGTGCTTTAGATATAGATGCACTCAACTCTTTTGCAAATAAAGAGAAAAGTGAATCAAAGCAAGCGCTACTAATTTATGCAACGGATCTCCCGGGAATATCACAGCTCGAAATCCACTCGCTACGCTCGCAATTTCGCCAAGTTATTGGTTTTAGTAAAAATCTCGCAGAGAACGACCTTTATGGGGATTTGCACGAAATTCCAAGTTCGGCGCAAGATTTAATAAGTTTGGTCAGAGGTTTGATTCGCACCCCACTTCTTCGTAGCGCAACGGCTTCAATGCGAGCCGCCAGGAGAGCGAAAATCATTGCTTTGAGTTCGGCCGGAAGTCATACCGGTTGCACCACACTGGCAATCAACATTGCCATGGAGCTGAGTGTGCTCAATAAACCAACCTTGCTAATTGATGCAAATTTCCGCGCCCCTTCCATATCGGCAAATTTAGCCATCAGGAATCTTGCTTCGCAGGGTTCTTGGACAAAGATTGCTCCTGACTTTTCTGCCACTGAAATTCAACAAGAAGGTGCACCTGCCCTTGTCGATTTTATGGAACGAGCGTCGAATGATTTTGATTTTGTGATCGTTGATTTAGGTTCGATTTCTGGATTATCTGATCGCCTCACAGATCGACGTTGGACTTCGTCAATGACAACATGGGTCTGCGATTATGGCGATGAATTAATTGTTACTGCGCGGCCAGATCTGCTCGGCGCACATCGTTTGGATCAAGTCATTTCACTGATGGCAAAGACATCAATTAGGAGCAAGACGAGTTTCTTGCTGAACATGAGATCACCCGGTCGTAAAGGCGCAAGTGAAGAAGCTCGCTTCCTGACCTCTGTAACACCCATGCGGCCGAGTACCGTTCGAACCGTTGTAAAGGACTCGCGCTCGGCGATATCAGCGCAAGAGCAACGAGCCACTCTCATTGAGGTTAACCAGCGTGGCGCACTTCGCAAATCAGTAGCAAAAATAGCGAGTGAATTACTTTCTTAACTTCGAATATAATTGACCGGTGCGCGGATACTTACCCATCTCAATTGAACAGCTCTCCACTTTTATTAACAGTGGCGAGATTAGCGTGGACCGCGTTTTTGCACCCACTATTAAATTCTTAACGAGCCATAGCGACTTAGAGCGCGAAGAGATTGAATACAAACTATCACTCTTAGCTGCTGCCCTTTCACTTTCGCAACGCGCAGAGGGCAAGAGCCAAGCTTTGATATTGGCGTTGGAGTTGGATAAGAATCAAATCGGCGCTGATGGCCAAGAGAGCGTGGAGATAACCAGTATCTTGCGTTGGAACCAAGTTCAATGTGCTTTTCTTTGTAACGCGATGGATGACGAATTAGTTTGGTTTGCAACGCAAGAGATTGCCGATCAATTACCAACTTGGTCACTTTAAGGAGTTGATAATGCCATTCTCAGACCTTCTTCAAGGAAAAAACCCGCTAAGTAAGGAAGCGAGCCATAGGCTGCGCGAGTTAGTTACGGACTGGCAAATGCTTTCAGATTTATCTTTTGCGGACTTAATCCTCTGGGTACCGATTCGAAAAGATAGTAAGAGTTGGCCAACTGGACATATAGCGGTAGCGCATATTCGACCAACAACAGCGGCGACGGTTTTCACTCACGATGTTATCGGCGATGAGATTGCTTGGGGAGAACGAACTCGAATCGATGAAGCGCTATCAGGGGCTGAAATTCTTCGTGATTCGCAACCGGAACGCGTTGGTGATTTAATGATTAAAGAGGAAACAATTCCAGTTCTCTTCGAAGACCAAGTTATCGCAGTAATTTCTCGCCACCGAAATGCAGATTTAATGCGTTCACCAAGCCGGCTCGAACTCAACTACCGAGAAATAGCTAACCATCTATATCGCATGGTTGCCGAAGGTAATTTCCCATACACCGATGCGAATTCGCTCTTTGATCCAGCGTTGCGAGTCGGCGATGGTCTAATACGACTTGATGTAAGCGGAGTGATTTCTTATGCGAGCCCCAATGCGCGTTCTGCTTTTAATCGGATGGGGTGGAAGAGCGAGTTAGAGAGTTTTTCACTCGGTGAAGTTGCGATAAGTGTAAATAAAGCTAGCAATAACCCGCAAGAAGAAGGGCTGCGTGCTCGTTTGAGTGGGAAAGCAATTCGCCGAGTTGAGTGTGAAAATCAAGGCGGCACCATCGATTTACTTCTCTTACCGTTAATTCAAGGCAGTGATCGAATAGGTGCAATTGTTCTTCTTCAAAACGTTACCGAACTTCGTCGGCGAGAACGTGAATTAGTAACAAAAGATGCAACGATTCGAGAAATTCACCACCGAGTTAAAAATAATTTACAGACCGTTTCAGCTCTGCTCCGATTGCAGGCTCGAAGAATCGAAGATCCCAGTGCGAGCGCGGCTCTTGAAGAAGCGGTGCGCAGGATTGCATCGATTGCCCTGGTCCATGAAACACTATCCAATAGTACGGACGCAACAGTGGCATTTGATGATGTGTTGGATCGATTAGTGGTTCACTCTTTAGATTTAAGTCCCCGCATGGCGCAATTGAAAATAATTCGTACTGGAACCCTTGGATCTCTTGAACCAAGCATTGCTACACCGCTGGCGCTAGTAGTCACAGAGTTAATTCATAATGCGCTTGAGCACGGCCTGGCAACCCAAGGAGATTCTCTTTCAATCGAAGTTATTCGTGGTGATAGTAATTGCATAATTACCATCTCTGACGATGGAGTTGGGTTACCTCAGAACTTTGATTTAATTGGTTCGTCGAATCTAGGTTTGCAAATCGTAAGAACGCTTACCGAAAATGAGCTGCGTGGAGAGCTGACTTTGGTTTCATCAGCCAAAGGAACAATCGCTACTTTAAAGTTTCCTCTCTGATTCTATAAATCTATAAATGTTGTTGTTGTTCGACCAAGCGAGCACGATTTCGAGCCGCGCGACGCTTCATCGCGCGACGTTCGTCTTCGGATAGCCCGCCCCATACCCCTGCATCCTGGCCGCTCTCTAGGGCCCAAGCTAGGCAAGGGCTTTTAACAGGGCAACGGTTACAGACCTTCTTGGCCTCTTCAATTTGAGTTATGGCTGGTCCAGTATTGCCAACGGGGAAGAAAAGTTCCGGATCTTCGTCGCGGCAGGCAGCTTGATGGCGCCAATCCATGGTCAATACCCCCCGAGCCCTCTTTAGGGCACTAGTTAACGCCAAACTGCTTTTGAAGTACGCGCTACGCTGCGCAAGAGGTCAATTCTCTCGCCTTACGAGGTTATAAACAAGAACATTTGGAAAGAGATTCCTCAAAATGAGGGTGATATGTATCAAGTGCCCCCGACAGGATTCGAACCTGTGCACCCGCCTTCGGAGGGCAGTGCTCTATCCCCTGAGCTACGGGGGCGCAGGCATGGGATGAGGCTACCAGCGAGAGCGAGACCATGTGAGCGGTGCGAGAATACGCCTATGAGTGAGAGCGCATATTTTGCCACTGGATGTTTTTGGGGCACAGAACGTCGATTCGCAAATTTGCCCGGTGTGCTTGCCACCAGCGTTGGATATATGGGCGGGACGAAGCCAAAGCCAACTTATAAAGAAGTTTGCACTGGTGCTACCGGTCATGTCGAAATTGTGAGCGTTATTTTTGACCCAGTATCCATAACTTTTCAAAGGCTGCTTGAGGAATTTTGGACAGCCCATGATCCAACTTCTCTAAATCAGCAAGGCGGAGATATTGGGAGTCAATACCGAAGTGCAATTTATGTAACATCGAATGAACAATTTGAAACTGCGCTCGCTTCGCGCAAGGAGTACCAAAGAGCCTTAACGGAGGCTGGCCTGGGCGGAATTGTTTCTGAGATTAATAGCGCCGAAGGTGTCGAGTATTTCTTAGCTGAGGAATATCACCAAAAGTATTTAATAAAGAATCCAAATGGTTATGACTGTCACGCGCGCACCGGTGTTGCCTATCCAAGTAAAGCAGTAGCGACATGAGCGAAAATTCATATCCAGTAACAATTGATGAGGAAACGTTAAAAGCAAAACTCGATCCGCTTTCATATGATGTTCTGCGAAACGCTGCAACTGAGCGACCATTCACTGGGGAGTACACCGACACAGATAAAATCGGACTCTATAAATGTAAAGCTTGTTCGGCCGAACTATTTAGAAGTGAAACGAAGTTTCACTCGGGGTGTGGTTGGCCCTCTTTCTATGCACCGACAAAAGACGATGCGGTTGAATTAATCGAAGATCGCTCGCTCTTCCCTCGGATTCGCACTGAAGTTCGTTGCGCTGCCTGTGGTTCTCACTTGGGGCATGTATTTGAAGGCGAAGGTTATGATGTACCAACTGATCAGCGTTTTTGTATCAACTCTGTCTCGTTAATATTGGAAGATAGCTAAATATCTAAGTTTCTCGATTCATGGACGCTTTGATAGCAATACCAAGCGAGCACACTTCGGTAAGGACGAAATTTTTCACCTCTGTGATCCAGCACTTTTGCGCTGGTTTCTTCTTTATTCTTATAAACAAGGTCCCACCCACGGCGTACAGCTAAATCGCCAGTTGGCCAAATATCTAAACGCCCTAATTGAAACATCATAAACATATCGACAGTCCAGCTACCGATTCCCCAGATAGAGGTAAGTAATTCAGAGATTCTTTGATCATCGGCAATCTCATGTATTTCATTAACTGGAATACTTTTATCTAACGTCGCCATCGCTAAACCTTTAATAGTTCGTGCTTTAGCCCCCGATACACCAATTCCACGAAGAACCTCATCGCTTAATTTCATGATGCGCTGCGGAGTTATATCGCCCCTACATAACCCATTTAGTCGCCCATGGATAGTTTGTGCAGCTTTGATCGCTAACTGTTGCGAAATTACGGTCGAAGCGAGCGATTGAAAGTGCGTTTCCTCGCACTCGAATCGCCCAATTGTGCAGAGAGGTCTGCGATCAATGAGGGCAGCAAATTTCTTATCGCGCTCGGATATCTGCGCAACAATGCGCTCCATCTTTGCTTTCGAAATCTGTTCCATTAATTAAAGTGAAAAGCTAGGGTATTGGTCCGAAACCAAGATAATGGCGTAGCCTGTAACGCGATTCCAATATGCGATGGTTCCTACCACGCCAGCTGCGCACCACTCTGGATAATTTCCAGTAAAAATGACGCTAACCCAAGCGAGAATAGTTAAGAAGATTGCATATATCGCATAAATTATTCCGACTAGGTAGAGCGGAGCGGCTAGCAACCATTTTACAAGTGGCAAATAACGATTGAGCGCTCGACCGCCATCGATTTCAGGGAATGTAATTGTCACTACTGAGTTTTCTTCAATGGAGGGATAGTCATCGCTAAGAACTAACAGGTAGGCGTTAATGCGAGTGCTCAAAGAGAGCAGAGCTTTATTCAAGACGAGCGCATAACTTGGATACACCTGACGAAAAAGTAACGCTAATAGCGGCGGCAAAACTAGCAGCCCTCCAACTGTGGTTCCCATTTTATTACCGGTATCTAAAGTGCCTATAAAAGATGCGGCAAAAATTGCTATTGGCAAGGCAAGTACCACTCGGAAAAGGGCGGTAAGTCGATTGCGACCAGTCAGCGTCACATCTATTTGAGTTTGGATTTGGTTACTCATAGGCGTCAATTTAGCCCAATACAATTTAAAGCGCTGCCACTTGCAGCTTTCTTCCGTTACTTTTACACTCCTTGCAGGTTTCTTGCAGAAATTACAGAAATGAGCAACGCGATCATGGCGGGGATCAAGGAAGTTGCAGATGTTGCTGGAGTCTCCACGGCAACAGTTTCACGAGCTTTGCGCGGTCTTGGCCATGTAAACGAGCAAACTCGCCAGAAAGTCCTGGCAGCCGCAAGCAAAGTTGGTTACCCGCTTACTCCTTCCAATGGCAACCCATTGCCACGTCGAACAAATAGCATAGGCGTGGTTGCCCCCTATATAGCGCGGTGGTATTTCTCTCAAGTAATTAGTGGCGCCGAACAGGCCCTGCGCGAAGCAGGTTTAGATCTCTTACTCTATAACTTTAGCCAAATGAAAGGGCGAGAGCGGCTATTTCAGCACCAATTACTCAAAGGTCGCGTTGATGCTTTAATCGTTATTAGTTTGCCACCGACGGAAGAGGAATTTGACTCCATGTTAAGTCTTGGGATTCCAATTGCGCTCGTTGGAATGCACCATGAAAAGTGCGCGAGCATTGCCATCGACGACGTTGCTGGGGCGAAAACTGCAACTCAACATTTGGTAAATCAAGGACATAAGAAAATAGGTTTAATGTCAGGGCGGCCAGATGATCCATTTAATTTCAGCGTTCCGCAAGACCGACGTAAAGGATTTATGAAAGCTTTAGCGCAAAGTGGCCTGGAATGGCTTCCATCGCGCGAAGTACATGGAGATTTCACGATGAATACTGCCGCACGTGCAATGGATGACCTATTAGCAAGACCGAATCGCCCCACTGCAATTTTTTGCGAATCAGATGAAATGGCGATGGGAGCGATGCAAGCGCTGCGCCGGCATGGTTTGAAATGCCCCGATGATATGTCCATTGTCGGTTTTGACGGACACGAGATGGCTGAGTTTTCAGAGTTAACTACCATTGAACAACCTGTTGCGTTAATGGGCGAAATGGCTGCGCTGTCGATTATGGAGAGATTGAAAAAACCTAACATAGACCCCCCTTCCATCGTCTTGCCTACTACTTTGGTTGTTAGGAATTCAACAAGACGGTTAACCTCTGATGAGGCAGCGCTCTAAGTTCTGTATTTTTTTCGTTAAGCCATGTATTGTCGAACAATGAGCGATAAAAATGTTATAGCGCCTCCGCTCGCACAATTACAAACCCACCGCAGCGAAAAATGGCGAGGCTATCCAAAAGATATTTTGCCTCTGCCTGTCGCCGAAATGGATTTCCCAATCGCCGAACCCATCAAAGAGTTGCTTTTGGAGATGGTCAATAAATCTGATTTAGGTTATCTAGGTCCAATTCCTGAGTTGGGTGCCTCGTTTGCGCACTTTGCGCAGACGCGTTGGGGTTGGACGGTTAATCAAGACTACGTACGTCTTGCAACCGATGTAGGGGTTGCCGTCGTTGAGATTTTGAGAGTATTCACAGAACCCGGTGAGAAGATTTTGATTATGTCACCTGTTTATCAGAATTTTTATACATGGATTGATGAGACAGGTTTAACAAAGGTAGATGTTCCATTTATTAATGCAATTGATGAAACCGACGAAGAGCACCCTTGGTTAATTGATTGGCCTGCAATTGAAGCTGCATATGCCAGTGGAATTAAAGTTCATTTACTTTGCAGTCCTCACAATCCACTCGGAAGAATTTTTACTCCAGCAGAGTTGTTGCGTCTGGCGAATTTAGCAAAAACACATGGTGTAGTAATCATCAGCGATGAAATTCACGGACCTCTTACTTATAAAGATCGCACATTTACGCCTTTTCTTACCCTTGGAAGCGTTGCCGAAGAGGTAGGCGTTTGCGTAACGGCTGCAAGTAAAGGTTGGAATATCGCAGGGTTAAAAGCTGCATTGGTTGTTAGCCAAGGGCAAGGGATGAATGAGAAGTTAAAAGCGCTGGCACCTGCGATGCATTACCGTGCTTCACTTCTTGGCGGTTTCGCATCGGCGGCGGCGTTTAAAGATGGCGGCGTTTGGCTTGATACCGTCATCGATAATCTAGATAAGAACCGCTTTTTGATTCGCGATTTACTTGATTCACAATTGCCTGCAATTAAGTATCACATTCCACAGAATAGTTATTTGGCATGGTTAGACCTATCCGCCCTGAACTTGGGTGAAAATCCTGCGGCAACCCTGCTCGAACGCGGCAAAGTTGCTTTTAACCCAGGGCATACTTACGGCGCACAATGCTCACAATTTGTCCGTTTAAATTTTGCAACCAGTCCTGAAATCATTACTGAAGCAATTCACCGCATCACCAAAGCGTTGTAATTTGCGATGTCTGCTCAGAAATATGATGTCCTCATCATTGGAGCCGGACACAACGCGCTTGTTGCAGCTACTTATTTAGCTAAAACTGGCAAAAGAGTCAAAATATTTGAAGCCAATAACGAAATTGGGGGGGCAACTACTAGCGTTAAAGTTTTCCCGGATTTCGATGCTCGCCTATCTCGATATGCATACTTGGTTTCGCTATTGCCTGACAAAATTGTTAGTGACTTAGGGCTAAATTTTACAACTTTGTCACGCAAAGTTTCGAGCTATACGCCATTTATTGACGGAGACAAATCGCAGGGTTTGTATGTCGCCCGAGAATGGGATTCTAAAACCTCTCAATCTTTTAATGAACTCCGGCTTGGATCTCTCGATGCGATCACTTGGCAGAATTTCTATGGAGAAATTGCCACTTTTGCTAGGAAAATTGCGCCGAGTGTTTTAAAACCACTACCTACGAGGAGTGAATTAAAGCGCGAAATTGGCATGCCAGATGTTTGGCAGTACATGATTGAAAAACCGATTGGTGAAGTCATTATTGACCGTTTTCGAAACGATGTAGTGCGAGGCATTGTTTTAACCGATGCTTTGATCGGAACCTTTGTTTCAGCTTTTGCGTTACAAGCCAATAAATGTTTTCTCTATCATTTAATGGGAAACGGGACAGGGGAGTGGAAAGTTCCCGCAGGTGGCATGGGAGCGTTAGTGCGTGAACTTGAACGAGTTGCAATTTCGGCCGGAGTAGCAATTGAAGTTAGCGCCCGTGTAGTAAGCGTTGAAAGTGGCGAAAGCGAGGTTTCACTCTTCCTTGAGGATGGTCGCGAGTTTGTAGGTGAGAATTTACTAGCCGGAGTCGCACCTGCCGTTTTGGCAAAGCTGCGCAATAAAGTGGCACCTGTTAGTCTGGAAGGATCACAAATAAAGATAAATATGTTGCTATCGAAGTTGCCTCGGCTCAAATCTGGAATTAATCCGCGGGATGCTTTTGCTGGAACCTTTCATGTAAATGAAAGGTTTTCACAACTTGAATCCGCTTATCTTCAAGCCAAAAGCGGCAAAATTCCTTCAGTTTTACCGCTCGAACTGTATTGCCACACGCTTACCGATCCAACTATTTTAAGCACTGACCTGCAAGCTCGCGGTTTTCAAACGCTCACACTCTTCGGAATCCATACTCCTGCTAATCTTTTTGATTCCAACCACGATGAGCAAAGGGCTTTAGCCCTTGAAGCTGCAAAAAAATCTCTTAATCAATTCTTACTTGACCCTATTGAAAGCGTAATTGCGCAAGGCTGCGATGGTGAATTAGCGATTGAAGTTAAAACGCCGCTAGATATTCAGGATGAGATTGGCTTACCCCGTGGAAATATTTTTCACCGCGATTTAGATTTTCCTTTCCGCGAAGATGGCGATATCCCTGGATGGGGAGTCGAAACTGATGATCCACGCATATTTATCTGTGGCGCGGGGGCTACTCGCGGCGGCGGAGTTAGTGGGATCCCAGGACATAATGCGGCGATGGCTGTGCTAGCAAAGGATTAGGCTGAGCAAATGGATATTCACCCAGAAACCTTGGCAATAACTGCAGGCCGTCCAGCGAAAGTGCCGGATGGCGCTCTAAACCCACCGATTTCACTTAACGCAACTTTTCATGCAGGTGGTCCAGTTGCTTATGGCCGTTACGGAAATGAAACGTGGGTCGGACTTGAAAGTGCGATTAGCGCTCTTGAAGGTGGAAAGACTTTAACTTTCTCTTCAGGAATGGCGGCAATCAGCGCCGTCTTTTCAATTCTGCCAGTTGGTGCGCCAATTGTTGCCTCCAATCAAGGCTACAGCGGAGTTATGACTTTGCTTAAGAACTTTCATGAATCAGGGCGCCTTGAAGTTCGTTCTGTAGATTTAGTAAATACGGATGAAGTTATTGCGGCAATGAAAGGCGCTGCATTTGCCTGGTTGGAGTCTCCCACCAATCCTTGCTTAGATGTCGCAGATCTTCCAACCCTTATTTCTACTGCTAAGAGGCTTGGAATTGGTGTTGGGGTCGATAACACATTTGCAACTGCGCTGGTACAAAGACCGCTCGAAATGGGCGCTGATATAGCGATGAATTCTGTGACTAAGTTCTTGGCAGGACATAGCGATGTACTCCTCGGTTCCCTCTCAATCATTGATCCTTCTCTCTACCAGCAACTAGAAGATTCCCGCACATCCAACGGATCAATACCAGGACCATTCGAAGCCTGGTTGGCTCTGCGAGGGTTACGAACTTTTCCGCTACGGTTTGCGCGCTCACAAGAGAGCGCTAAAGATTTAGCCGAACGTCTTCGCAACCATGCTGCAGTCCTCCGCGTTCGATATCCAGGCTTTGGCGCCATTGTTTCATTTGAAATTGATGGAGATGGAGCCATGGCCGACAAAGTCTGTCAAGCATCAACGCTAATTACTTATGCCACAAGCCTGGGAGGGATTGAATCTCTTTGGGAACGGAGACGTCGGTGGCCAGCTGAGAGTGAAATTGTTCCCGAAACACTGATTCGTTTATCGGTTGGTTGCGAAAATGTCGAAGACATTTGGCAAGATATTCAGGCAAGTTTGGCTGCTATCTCGGGAAATAAATAAGAATTAGCGGTATTTTTAGTTTATGTTAAAAGCGATTAGTCGAACCTTTGCTGCAGCCACTGTGGCGATTTTGGCTTTCCGCGCGGTTGGTTCTTTTTTATCTTGGGTTGAATCACAAGAAGATTCAGCCGCCGATTCATGGATTGATGAAGATGAGTTTGAGGATGTGTAATCCAGCGTTGACTACCTTAATACCCAAGCCGAGCTAGATGGAGCCATTGATATCGTTTCGCCATTTACAACTACTGCGGCGTCAGAGGCCATTAGCAACGTTCCAGTAGTTTGTAGCGTTTTTTCCGCACTACTGGAATTAAGAAATACGATAATCTCTCCGCGAGTAAAAGCAAGCACTCCATCGTCGGCGCGAATTTTCCACTCAAGATCGCCCGAGTTAACTAAGTATTCTGCTCTCAACTTTATTGCCAGTTTGTAGAGAGTATGCGAACTCGAAATATTTCCAATTTGGTTCTCGACCGTTAACTCTCGCCATTCTTGTGGGATTGGTAACCATGGTTTCCCATTTGTGAAACCAAATGGAGTTGCTTCTCCTGCCCAAGGCAAAGGAACGCGCGCGCCATCACGACCCTTTTGCACGCCGCCTGTTCTAAAGAAAGCTGGATCTTGGCGATCGGAATCCGCGAGTTCAGCATCAGGTAGTCCAAGTTCTTGGCCGCTGAAAACATAGCAAGAACCTGGAAGTGCGAAAACAAATAGAGCAAGGGCTCGAGCTTCATTTTCCCCGAGGCGTGATGCAACGCGTGGAGTGTCGTGGTTACTCAAAGCCCACGTCGGTGAAGTGTTAACGGTTGAAATTAATCGCAAAGTTTGATCAATGCATGCGAAAAGTTCTTTTGCATCAAAAGGCGCCACCAATAAATCAAAATTGAATACTTGATGCAGTTCGTCAGGTCGGACATATCGCACGGCATTGATTGGTGGATGTACCCATGCTTCTGCAACAGCCATAACTTCGCGGTCGTACGAATCAAATAATCTCCGCCAAGAGCGGTAAATTTCATGAACACCATCGCGGTCAAAGAATGGAGCTGTTGCTAAAAGTTCGTTGCGAATGTTGTTATCCATTTCTACTTCAAGTCGCAGGGCATCACTTAAACCTTGAGGATTGTGGTGGTCTTTAAGGATGTCATCTTTGACTAAACCGTGTGCAACATCGATGCGAAACCCATCAACGCCAAGATCCAACCAGAAACGAAGTGTCTTTTCGAAATCCTCCGCGATGTCGGCGTTCTCCCAATTTAGATCGGGTTGTGAAGAATCGAAAAGATGTAGGTAATACTGACCATCTTCGACTTGCGTCCATGAAGGTCCGCCAAAGAGCGAAATCCAGTTATTCGGCGGGGTGCCATCGGATTTTGCATCATAAAAATGAAAACGTAGTCGTTCTTTAGATCCGCTTCCAGCCTTAAGGGCATCTTGAAACCATTGATGTTGGTCAGAGAAATGATTTGGGACAACATCGACTAAGACTTTGAGACCAAGCTCATTTGCTCGCTCGATCAATTCTTTTACATCGCTTAACTCTCCAAAACGCGAATCTACATCCCGAGGATTTGCAACATCGTATCCACCATCTTTATTAGGGGATGTGTAAAAGGGAGAAAGCCAAATTGCATCTACGCCCAAATCTGCAACATAGGAAAGTTTCGAAGTAATTCCCAGGAGATCGCCTTCACCATCACCATTGCTATCGAAGAAGGAGCGTGGGTAGATCTGGTAAATCACTGATTCTTTCCACCAAGGTGTTGACTTCATTGTTCTAAGGTATTGGGGGATCTAGCAACCTCAAAATGTAACGAACGCTGAAAGTGCGCGCCAAAAGTCTCGCTTTGATAACAATGTTTCTAGGGCTTGACCTTCTTACTCTTCTTATTAGATTTTTCTACTTCAGGGGAGAGTTGCATTTTTTCAACTTTTTCAGGCTTCACCGGTTTAATTGGTTCAACTGGCGGAGGTGGAACGTTAGCAATGGCAACATCGCGTGCTGTAATAGCGTTCATGATCGCAACATCTCGAGCAGTTTTCGCTGAACGCATTGCGGTTGTGTTCTTGGTCGTACTCATAACTTTTTTCAAGTTAGCGTTAGCTCTGAGAACTGCGAGCATAAAGGTTTGATTAATTGAATTGCGTAGCTTTTCACGTGCTTTCATCGATTCGTTAAAAGTTCTTAAATCCAGTTGGTATTGCGCCATCGCGCTTTGGTACTCATTCATTGTGGTCGCCGTGGTAGGAGCAGGAGTGGGTTCTGCTCGAGCGGTAGAACCAAAAACAAAGGCCAAGACCAGGGCAAGGGGTAACACTCTCTGTTTGATGGCCATGAGGAAATCATGCATTGCTTCTCTGTGATTTCCTTGTGAAAACGCTTATTTAACCCAAGAATTATTGGAATTACTGCTCGGACATGGAAGAGTAAACTCCGTGGCCGACTTAATCATGATCGTTGATGACGAACCAGGGGTTCGAGCGCTCTTGGCCGACACATTACGCATCGCCGGATTTGAAACGCTCGAAGCCAGCGACGGAATGTCGGCGCTCACGGCCTTGCGCAAAAATAAACCAAATTTAATAATTATTGACATCAACATGCCACTGATGGATGGCTTCGAGTTAGTTGAACGCCTGCGAAGCGCTAAAGATATGGTTCCAGTGCTCATGTTGACCGCACGCGGTGAAAAAGCTGACATTGCACGAGGGTTGAAACTAGGCGCTGATGATTATGTGGTTAAACCTTTTGGGCTCGAGGAGCTAGTTCTAAGAGTTAAAGCTATTCTGCGCAGATCTCAGAAAACCATGGAGGCGATTAAAGAGCTGAAGTGCGGGCCAATTTCCATGGATGAAGATCAACATAAAGTCACTTTCAAAGGGGAGGAAGTTGATCTCTCACCAACCGAATTTAGGCTTCTGCAAATTCTGCTAGAGAAGAAAGGAAGAGTTCTTAGTAAAGCCTTACTGCTAGATGAAGTCTGGGGAATCACCTTCGAATCTGGGAGCACAGTCGTTGATACATATATTTCATATCTGCGTAAGAAGTTTCATAGAGACGGTTTCGAAGGAATTCGAACAGTTCGCGGCATCGGTTTCCAAATCCAAGAACCAAAAATTTAAGTATGAAAAATAGGACCCGCCAACTTCTCGTTACCGTTCTAATCACTTCAGTACTTTCATTGTTGATTGGCGGCTTTGCTGTTTTTAGCTCTTTTCAAAGTGACATTTCGATTATTGATAGAGAAATTACGCATGTTGTGCACGAGGTAAAGGTGGATCTTACAAATCCTATTGATAGGGCGCTCCTGACTGCGGAAACGAATAACTATGACATAGCAATTCTTTTTCTAACTCCTGATGGAATACCTACTGTTTTACGTGAATCACAAAATATTTCGCGAATCGGATTTGCCCCAGAAGAGTTCATAAAGGCTAAGGAAGGAATAATCACAGTTGTGTCGGGTGATAGAATGCGCGTGCAAGTTATTCCGTTAGCGCCTGGTGAAGATTTACTAGTTGCGGCATCAATCCACGATGTTGACGCAGCGTTAAAGTCGAATCAAGAGCGATTACTTTTCTTTATTCTTTTTGCGAACTTTATTGTCGCGCTCATTACTGCTGCAGTTAATCGAAGAAGCAGCGCCCTGATGGAACGCGACCAACTTGAACGTATGCAGGAGTTTTTAGGCGATGCTGCCCACGAACTTCGCACGCCTTTGACGGTTATTAAAGGTTATTCAGAACTTTTGGCAAGTAAGAAATTAGTAAGTGAAAGTGAACAGGAGCGAGCGTTTAGCCGGTTAGGGCATGAAATTCGGAGAATGGAATCTTTGATTGCTGATTTACTCATTTTGGCTGAGATGGGTGAAGAGGTGGCCCTCGAGTTTGAAGAAGTGGATTTCTCAGAGTTAGTAATTGAAAACTTAAGGGATTTTGCCACCATAGCCCCAACCTATGACCTGGCAACGCAAATCGAACCAGGTTTGCTACTCCATGGTTCTGCGAAGTATCTGCAACGTTTCATTCAAAATGCGCTCACAAATATTCGTCAACATGCACCTAGTCACGCTCCAGTTCGTGTGCATTTGAGCAGTTCAGCAAAATGGATTGAGTTAGTTATTGAAGACGGAGGTCCAGGACTCCCGCATTCTTCGTATGGAGAAAAAATTCGCGGCTTGAAACGGTTCGATAAGGCACGTTCCCGCGAAACAGGTGGGACTGGCTTAGGAATGAGCATTATGAGCGCAGTGATTGAGAAACACGGTGGAGAGCTTTCGCTAAAAGAGAGCGATTTAGGTGGGTTAAAGATCAGTGTTCGATTATTACGTAGTTCGCACTCTAGAAAGTTAGATTTACACTTAGCAGATGAGAACAAATGAGAACCTCGCACTGGAGGAAGCTCTCACAGTAGCTGCTACTAAAATTCTTAATACTGAAACTTTTGTGCGCGCAGTTCTCTCAGGGAGACGACGTAATCTGCAAACTTCTTTCGAGCGAGTTGACTTGCGTCCAGTTGAAATCAAAGGCGAGCTATTTATTCAAATAGTTGAATTTGATGGGCGAAAAGATTTCACGAGAAACGCCAACCTTGACCGTGCGCAATTGGAGAAGATGCTCGCTAGCGGTTTTGCAAATATTCTAGTTGTTGATACTGAGGGTTCGTTTTCGCTAAAAATCTCGAAGAAAGGCCACCCGTTAGTTTCAAAGAGCTCAATTCCTGGTGTTCGAAACCTTAACCACGATAAAGTAAAAGGCCGACTTCTTCAACCTTCCGACCCGTTCTTAATCGAAGTAGGAATCTCAGATGTAGGCGGCAAAGTTAAACCCTCGCGCATGGATAAATATAAGCAGGTAGAAGAATTCTTGCGCTTACTTGTGCCAACCTTAAAAAACGCAATTGAGGTCGGACATATTGCTACTCCGACTAAAGCGAAACCGATTTCGATTGTAGATCTTGGATGCGGGCATGCGTATTTAACTTTTGCAGCCCATCAGTATCTTTGTAGTGAAGGAATTCCGGTTCGCGTTACTGGAGTAGATATGCGCACGGAGTCTAGGGATCGCAACAGCGCCATTGCACACACGCTAGGAATATCTGACTCCATGGGATTTCATGCGCAAGAAATAGCTGACACAACACCGCAAGAGTGCGATGTAGTTATAGCTCTACATGCTTGTGACACTGCCACAGATGATGCAATTGCTTGGGCAGTCAATAATGAAGCCAAGTTAATTTTGATCGCTCCTTGTTGTCATCATGATTTACAGAGACAAATGAAGACAATTCCAGAGCCATGGTCCGTAGTTACAAAATCTGGTTTAATGAAAGAGCGATTAGGAGATTTGCTAACTGATTCTCTTCGGGCTCAACTAATGCGTATTTCAGGTTATCGGGTTGAAATTATCGAATTTATTGGAGACGAACACACGCCTCGAAATCTGATGATTCGTGCCGTGCGGACGCGTGCTAAACCAGACCAAGAGACCATTGATCAATATCGAAAAATGAGAGAGCTTTGGTCCGTTACCCCTGCTTTAGAGAAGAAGCTTGCCCGAGGCGAAATAAGTTAGACTCAAGCCATGTCTAAAGTACTCGCATCGCTACCGCTCGGTGAAAAAGTTGGAATTGCTTTCTCTGGCGGTTTAGATACATCAGTTGCCGTGGCGTGGATGCGCGAAAAAGGTGCGATTCCTTACACATATACCGCCGATCTTGGTCAATACGATGAGCCAGATATCGATTCGATACCGGTACGTGCCAAAGCTTATGGCGCAGAAATTTCCAGAGTTGTGGATTGTAAAACCGCGCTCGTTGAAGAAGGTTTAGCGGCGATTGCTTCTGGTGCTTTTCATATTCGCTCTGGTGGAAAACAATATTTCAATACGACTCCGCTGGGACGGGCAGTAACAGGCACTTTGCTTGTTCGTGCGATGCACAGTGATGGCGTTGAGATTTGGGGCGATGGTTCAACATATAAGGGAAACGACATTGAACGTTTCTATCGCTATGGACTCCTCGCCAATCCAAATTTGAGAATCTATAAGCCGTGGCTTGATGCTGATTTCGTTCGCGAACTTGGCGGGCGAAAGGAAATGTCGGAATGGCTCACATCGCGCAACTTGCCATATCGCGACAGCGTTGAGAAGGCTTACTCCACCGATGCCAATATTCTCGGCGCAACCCACGAGGCCAAGAGCTTGGAGAGCCTTGATACTTCTTTAGAAATTGTTCAACCACTTATGGGTGTTCGTTTCTGGGATGAATCGATAAAGATTGCTAGCGAAGATGTGAAAATTTCATTCGTACAGGGACGCCCTGTCGCAATCAATGGAAAAGATTTCAGTGATGTGGTCGACCTTATGAAAGAAGCGAACTCAATTGGTGGCCGCCATGGGTTAGGAATGGCTGATCAAATTGAGAACCGCATCATCGAAGCTAAGAGTCGTGGAATTTATGAAGCTCCCGGAATGGCACTTCTCTTTATCGCCTATGAGCGTTTATTGAGCGCCATTCATAACGAAGACACCATTGCCAATTACCATGGCGCAGGTCGTCGTTTGGGACGATTGTTATATGAAGGGCGCTGGTTAGATCCGCAATCTTTAATGCTCCGTGAATCACTCCAACGTTGGGTGGCATCTGTGGTGACCGGTGAAGTTACTTTGCGCCTTCGCCGCGGAGATGACTTTTCAATCATTAATACAACGGGTCCAAATTTTAGCTACCACCCGGAGAAATTATCGATGGAACGTACCCAAAGCGAGGCTTTCGGTCCAGTTGATCGCATCGGGCAATTAACTATGCGCAATTTAGATATTGTAGATACTCGCGCGAAACTTGAGCTATATCGTGCTCAAGGACAGCTCGGTGGTGGAGAATTCAGGCTTATTAGCGAGATTGAAGAGTAATAGGGAGCAAAAATGTCAATGAATTCTCACTCGTTGCGGGCGGTTGTTTTCCCTCGCAGCACCGTACTGACAAATATAGTTTTTATTGCCAGCGGAGTTGCTTTC
Organism: Candidatus Planktophila sp.; assembly: GCA_038905755.1. Taxonomy (GTDB): domain Bacteria; phylum Actinomycetota; class Actinomycetes; order Nanopelagicales; family Nanopelagicaceae; genus Planktophila. The sequence continues at coordinate 18,118 of JBCKHR010000006.1, read as the reverse complement.
TTGGCGTTGCTTGCTCAGATTTCAATTCCGGTTCCCGGCTCGCCAGTTCCAGTTACTGGGCAAACTCTGGGAGTTCTCTTAATTGGCACCACATATGGTGCCCGACTTGGCTTTACAACCTTTCTTGCCTATCTTGCCGTTGGTGTTTTAGGTGTACCAGTTTTTGCACCTTCTGCCACTTCAGCTAACTATGGGTTAGCTCGCCTAGTTGGCGCAACCGGTGGTTATTTAGTCGGAATGCTAATAGCAACTCTCTTGCTCGGATATTTAGCTGATCGCAAAGCAGATCAGAAATTTAGAACTTCATTCCCAGCGCTACTAGCAGGCACGCTGACAATCTTCATCTTTGGTCTGGTCTGGTTGAAGTTTTCATTAGATTTAAGCTGGGCTAAAACTTTTTCCGTCGGCCTTTACCCCTTCATTCTTGGTGAAGCGTTAAAAATTGCAATTACTGCAACATCGCTTCCGCTTATTTGGCAAAAACTAGTTCTCAAACGATCCCGCTAATTTCAAGGAGAAAAAATGCTTAAGAAGAAAATCGCAGTTCTAATCGTGGCGCTGCTATCACTCTCCATTCTTGCATCATGCGGAGGCAAAGACGTGCAAACAACCTCAGGAGCAACAAATCCAAGCGTTACGGCAAATGCAGGGCAAGAGCCAACGATTGGAGCGCCTTTAGGCGTTCCGCCGACAACTCTTGTTACTGAAGACATCATTATCGGAACAGGGGCAGAAGCGATTGCCACTTCAACTCTTACAGTGCAATACACCCTGATGGCATGGTCGACTGGAAAAGTTGTTGAGTCTTCATGGAGTGGTGGCCAACCGGCAGTATTTCCGTTATCTGGAGTTATCCAAGGTTGGCAACAAGGCATTCCGGGAATGAAAGTTGGCGGTCGCCGATTACTAGTAATCCCACCTGATCTTGGTTATGGCGCAGCTGGCGGTGGACCAATTGGTCCCAATGAAACTCTAATCTTTGTTGTTGACGTGCTTGGAATTTCTTAAGAACCCACTTTAGATATTCAAGTTAGAATTCACCGTGTCGTTAGCCATGGATTTACAAGAGGCTTTAGGCGAAGGTGTGAGCCTAATTACTGATCCAGCAATAACGCTCTCTTATTCACGCGATCATGCACTATTCGCTAAATCGGAGCCACCGTTTGCCGTTCTCCTTGCGAAAGATGTTGCAGAGATCTCAAGCGCACTCAAGTTCGCAAATGAAAGAAAAATTCCAGTCGTAACTCGCGGAGCAGGTAGTGGTTTATCCGGTGGAGCGAACTCCACCGCAGATTCTTTAGTTATCTCGCTAGAAAAAATGAACTCCATAATCGAAATCGATGCGAAAAATATGGTTGCTCGCGTTCAAGCAGGGGTGATTAATAGCGTTTTAGATCAAAGGGCTAAAGAATTCGGACTTACATATTTACCAGATCCCGCCAGCAGGGAGTGGTCAACAATTGGTGGGAACGCCGCGACAAATGCCGGGGGAATGTGTTGCGTTAAATACGGAGTGACAGCTCAACATGTTCGTTCAATGCAGGTAGTCCTAGCATCAGGTGAAATTATCGAAGTAGGATCAAAAACTAAAAAGGGCGTGGCAACTCTTGATCTTTTACATTTATTTATTGGCTCTGAAGGAACTCTTGGGATTATTACCGAACTAACTCTTTCATTAGCAATACGACCAAAGAATCCGGCAACAGTTATTGCAACTTTCCCCAATATTTCATTGGCCGCACAAGCCGCAGCCTCACTTCTAGTATTTAGTCCTTCGATGCTTGAGATAATCGATCAGACAACAATAAACGCAGTTGAGGCGTGGCACCCGCTTGGTTTTGAATCGGCAGGTTCTGTACTAATTATGCAACTCGATGAAGGCACCGATCAATGCGAAGCAGCTATCCGAGTATGTTCAGAATTTTCGATGTTAGATGGAGTTTCCTCCGATGATCCAGCAGATAGCGCGGACCTTATTCGAATTCGCAAATTGGCATACCCAGCGCTAGAAAGGTTAGGCGCTACTTTACTTGATGACGTTGCAGTTCCAATCACCTGTATTGCACAGTTGGTGGAAGAGGTAGAGGCGCTCTCAAAAAAACTAGATTTAACAATCGGCATTTTTGGTCATGCTGGAGATGGAAATCTTCACCCAACAATTGTGTATCCCCATGGCGATGAAGCCGCCGCCCAGCGGGCGCAAATAGCATTTAGACAGATAGTTGAAATTGCACAGAAATTGGGTGGAACTGCTAGCGGCGAACATGGCATTGGTTCAATTAAGACTGAATTCGTTAAGAATGAAACGAGTCTTCAAGTTATTGAGCTACAGCGTGGAATTAAGAAACTCTTTGATCCTTTTAATATTCTAAATCCGGGGAAGAAACTTCCTTAAATATCTCTGTGTAGTTCGGCGTGGAATTTGCGCGGTAGAGCGCCTGCGCGGGGCAATTGCAATGATCCAAGAGCGCTCCTAGGGGGTTAGTAAGTACTATTGCGGCATGAGTCTGGATTTGCTGTTTCTATTGGTCCCGCTGCTGGCACTCGGGGCATATGTAGTCAGGGGCAATCGCATAATTGGTCGCAGACTTACCGAAAACGCGCGCCTCGCTCGAGAAATTCAAAAGAAATTGAAAGCTGCTGAACTCTCAGCTGAACTCTCATTTGCTAGGTTCCAAGAAACTCTCGAAGGAGTTATGCCACTTTTTACATTGGTCACGCCGAATCGCGATGGGCGAGCTGGAGCAAATTGGAACTTTATTTTCTCCCTTACTAGCGTTCCTTCTCGTTTTGCATCACTTCCACTTGTCATTGATTCGCTCAACAACCAGCAAGTTTTAGCTAAAGAAATTCACATAAATATCGCCCATGGTGATATTGCCCAACTTGATTCAGGGTTGCGCGATGAATTAGAAAGAAAGGGTTTAAAGATATTTGCAGTTAATGATCTTGGACCCGCTAAGAAATTAATACCGACGCTTGAACGAACTGAGCTTCCTGTAATAGTGGTTGACGATGATTTGGTTTATGCCCCAGATCTCTCATTGAAAATCTTGGTGCAACACCACTTGTATCCAAACTCTGTTATTGCAACACGGACGCACCACGTGGCGCTCAAAGAAACTGGAGAAATTGAACCCTTTACTAAATGGAGTAAGCAATGGCATGAAAGTTTTGGTCCAGACCCACTGCTATTTGCAACGTCAGGGGCAGGCACGCTTTTCACGAAAGAGCTTTTACACCCAGATGTTTTCGATGTCAGTACCTATCAGGAGTTAGCCTTCTTTACTGATGATTTATGGTGGTACTTCCAAGCACGTAGAAAATCTGTCGATGTGCGCAGAGTTCCCGGAATTAGCGAGTTGAACTTTATTCCAGATACTCAAGAGAGTGGTTTATGGAGTACCGGTAACAAAGATCGTAACGATCAAAATCTAGCGGCCCTTATTACGCGCTATGGGAATGTGAGTCGATAAGGCTTGCCATCTCAATTTAACCAGTGCGTCATATTCATAAGACCTGCATGATCGCTACCGATATGAGCGCCCATGGTGGAAGTTTTTCACTCGGCAAAGGAAAACCAGCCACGTATATAGAGTACATGGCTGGTTTTCTCACCCGCATGGGTTAGGAACCGATATTAAGACTTTTATGATGTCTTAATGGTGGTCGTTGTCATTAATCTTTGTAATCTATTTTGTCACCTTTGTGATGGCCGCCTTTTTTGTCGCCAACTGTATTTACTTCAGCAGTTACGCGGAGAACTAGTCCAGCCTTCAGGATTATGGCTTGTGCAACTGTGATCTTGCCAGCAGCTACAAAAGCATCGATACGCTTTGTCTGATCAAGCACAAGTGCTGCAATCAGTGCATCTTTCTTTACTCCTGCCATTGTTGCAAGTGACTCACCCGCTTTTGAGCGTTCATGGAGCGCTCTGACGTTAATTCCAAGTGTTAATGAAATCAACGCTTCACGTGCTGCATGATTACCATCATTTGCTAACGCTTTTGCAGCACGTTCGAAAGCTTTTGCAGCATCTGCTGCAGCATCTGCTGCAATTCTTGCAGCTACTACTGCTGCGGTGATTGAATCGGATTGTAATTGCGTAATTGTTCCCTTAGTAACAAGAACTGCAAGCACAGAAACAAGTATCTTTTGCTCATTAATCACGGTTGTTTTGACTGTTCCTGAATTTTGTGAAGCCTGCGACATTCCGATGCTGCTTACAAAAAGCGCAACGGTCGTAATCGCAATTGTTATGACTTTCTTTTTTGATGACATTTTGATGTCTCCCTTTCATCCCTTATTACTAGTGCCGAGAACATTTGTAATCGACTACCTGTAATTAACTCCTCTATTCTTAAGAAGATGCCTGTGGAGTCTGTGAGACCTATGTGGATTTTTTCGGTATCAATTCGCCGACGTGGGTACTTCAACGCACTCATCCTCGCGGCAGAACTTCTTAAGCTCCAGTGAGAATACGAATGGCAATTCTTTCGATAACGTGAAAGAATTTAGGAGTGCCAAATCGCCTCGGCAACTCTACGAGCCCTTACCTACTGCAACACGCGGCAAACCCTGTTCATTGGTGGGAATGGTGCGATGAGGCCTTTGCCGAAGCAAAGCGCTTGGACTTACCCATTTTTCTCTCCATTGGCTATTCAGCTTGCCATTGGTGTCACGTCATGGCACATGAATCTTTTGAAGATCCAAACGTTGCGGAATTTTTAAACAATAACTTCGTGAGCATTAAAGTTGACCGGGAAGAGCGACCAGATATCGACATGGTATACATGAAGGTCACGACCTCATTGACCGGCCACGGCGGTTGGCCGATGAGTGTTTTCCTCGACGGCGATGCAAGACCCTTCTATGCGGGAACCTATTTTCCACCAAAACCCTCACACGGTATGCCTTCCTTCATGGAACTGAGTGAAGCTATCAAAGACGCATGGCACAATAATCGTGGGCAACTTCAAAATTCTGCGAAACAAATCCTCTCCTCGCTCAACATGAAATCCAGTGCAATTGCCGGCGACATAGCTCCAACGTCGAGTGATCTATCGGGTGCGGTTAAAACTTTCGGCCGTTTCTTTGATTCCGAACATGGCGGATTTGGCGGGGCGCCAAAATTTCCCCCCTCGATGGTTCTGGAATTCCTACTAAATGAGTATGCGCGAGCAGGTGATGTGCAAGCACTTGCGATGGCAGAAACTACTCTCACGGCGATGGCACGCGGTGGCATTTACGATCAACTAGGTGGTGGCTTTGCCCGCTACTCCGTCGATGCTCACTGGGTTGTTCCTCACTTCGAAAAAATGCTTTACGACAATGCACTATTACTCCGAGTCTATGCGCATTGGTGGCGGTTGACTGGATCTGCAATTGCTGCGCGAATTGTTCACGAGACTGCAGAGTTCATACTTCGCGAACTTTGCACCGCAGAAGGCGGCTTTGCTTCTGCGATAGATGCAGATAGCGAAGGTAGCGAAGGCGCTTTCTACAGATGGAGCCCTGAAACAATTTATGAATTGTTGGGAGCTGAAGACGGAAAATGGACCTGTGATCTTCTCAACGTCACACCATCTGGCACCTTCGAACATGGCTTCTCAACACTTCAACTTTTGTCGGATCCTGATGAACTTTCTCGTTGGATGCACATTAGGCGCCTGCTTTTTATAGGTAGAGAGTCCAGACCCCGGCCACAAGTTGACGATAAAATCGTGGCATCATGGAACGGCTTAGCGATTGCGGCACTTGCTGAAGCGGGAATTATTTTCAGCCAACCACATTGGATTGCCGCCGCAGAGGCCGCCGCAGAACTCTTAGTAAAAGTACATATGGGGCACCATGGCGATAATCGGATTAATAGAACTTCACGTAACGGGCGAGTGGGTTCGAATTGGGGTGTCCTTGATGACTACGCAAATGTCGCAGAGGGATTTCTCGCACTCTACCAAGTGACCGGTCGCCAACACTGGTTCGATCTGGCAGGCAATTTACTTGCGGTAGCCAGCGAGAATTTCTCAGACGAATCGAATGGATTCTTTTACACTGATGCATTGGCCCCACGCTTAGTGCAACGCCCTAAGAATATTTATGACAACGCGGAGCCATCTGGTGTATTTGCTCTCGCAAAGGCGCTGATTACGCACTCTGCCTTAACTGGGGATTCCGAATATCGAAAACGTGCGGAAAGTGTGCTCACAATAGTCGGAGGGATGGCTGGCACCTCGCCGATGGGTGCTGGTTGGGGCTTGGTCGCCTCGCAAGCACTGCTCTGCGGTCCGGTACAAATAGCGATTATCGGCTCCGATAGTCAGCAGAGGGACCAATTAGTGAGCGTTGCTTGGCTCTCAAGCAAGCCCGGTACCGTGATCGCGGTCGGTAAACCAAATGAAAACACAACAGTCAAACTATTGAATGAGCGGCCGATGATTGGTAATGGCCCGACCATTTATCTTTGCCGCGGATTCGTTTGTGAACTGCCGACGAATGATCTCGCAATATTTCGGGAACAGCTGGAGGCTTGAATCCATTGCCTTTCGAGAGGATGCCCAAAGAGCCGAAAGAGTAAGGTGGAGCTATGTGCGATCATGATTTTCAACGATGCACTAATGGCGAAGTCAGATGCATCAACTGTTTAGTTAGCGACGATGAAATGGAACTAACCTGCCCCACGGTTTGGTTACCCGTTGGATACAAATAGTTATCTTGATTATTTGTACCAAGAATATTCTCTAAGAATTTCTACTACTTGGACTTCGTAATTTTCATAGAAATCTGATCTACCTAATTCCTGTGCTCTTATGTGGTCACCAACTTGCTTCCATTGCTTAATGTCATCTTCCGATTCAAAGTAAGAGATGGTTACACCTGCTCGGGTAGCCGGATCACGGAAGCTAAAATGAGAGAGGTAGCCGGGTATGGATTTCACCAAAGATTCCATCAATTCGGTTTGCTCTTGATAGAGGTCAGTGGAACCTTCTGTTCTGGTTGATTTAAAGATAACGGCGAATGACATCAAATGAGCATACTGGTTGTAATTGATGATGTGTATCAATTAAAGTTGAAAACTAGCGGGGAGCGAATTACCGAAGTAACTAAAGTAAAGATTCGAAAACTACGGCAATCACTGTTGCACCCGCATCTTCATTACCGCGTGCTCGATCGCCAATCCATCCCGCTCGGCCGTGTTTTGGTGCCATAGCTGCAGTTTCCTTGGCGCCGTTGCGAGCAGCCTTTGCTGCTGCTGTTAATCCAATTTCAATGGTGGTAGAACTCTTGAGTGCTTCAATAGCGGGATGCAAGGCATCCAACAGCGTGCGCTCACCTAGTGTGGATTTACCTCGAGTTGAAATGCCATCGTAAGCGGCTTGAAGTGATGCGATTAGATTTTCTACTCCGCTTGCTTCAGTTGTTACAACTGCTGCTGCGCGAATGAATCCAGTAGCCATGAGAGTTCCAAAAGTCGACGGCGCGCTCCTAGATATTTCGCGCCCTAACAGCGTTAAATCCGCCTTTAGATCCCCGGTGATTCCTGCAATTCCTTTGCGAATACCGTCGGCAATTTTTCCGGCTGTAATACCCAAGTCGCCATCGCCTGCAACAGAATCTAATTGTTCAAATGTGGCTCTATTAGCGATGAGCGCCGCCGCAACTTTTTCGAGATATAGAGCTAGCGTGCTCATGCCTGAGTATAGAACGGAGTATGAACTGGCTTGTTAATGTAATTCAACAACTCATCATCTACCCGAATAATGCTAATCGACGCACCAGCCATTTCGAGAGACGTTGCGAATTCGCCAATAAATGGCCGCTCGATTTTAATCTTTGCGCTGGTTAATAATTTATGAGCATGGCGATACATGATGTAAAGCTCTTCTGGTGGAGTTGCACCTAATGAATTAACAAGGATGCAGACACGATCGCCTGCTTTGAGTTCAAGGTCGCTAATAATTGGATTAATTAACTGTTCCGTAATCTGATCGGCAGTTTCCAATTTTCCTTTCTTAATGCCTGGTTCGCCATGGATACCCATTCCAATTTCCATCTCGCCTGGCTTAATTTCAAATGTTGGATGACCATTAGCAGGAAGTGTCACCGGTGATAACGCAAGCCCCATTGTGCGAGTATTTGCGGCAGCTTTCTTTGTTGCAATAACAACATCATCAAGTGAAAGCCCAGCATCTGCTGCAGCGCCCGCGACTTTGTACAAGAAGAAAATTCCTGCAATACCACGACGTCGATGTTCTTCACCTTTTGGTGCAGAGGCAACATCATCTGCGCCGACAACTGTTTCTACTCGGATTCCTTCAGCAGCAGCGAGTTCAGCAGCGAAATCAAAGTTGAAAACATCCCCACCATAGTTTCCGTAGATATAGAGAACTCCTACTCCCGAATCAATTCTTTTAGTGACGGCTAACATTTGATCAGAAGTTGGACTTTGGAAAACATCCCCGACTGCGACACCGTCGAGTAAGCCTTTACCCACATATCCAAGAAAAAGTGGAAGGTGGCCAGAACCGCCGCCGGTAGCGATGCCAACCTTGCCCTTAACTGGCGCATCAGCTCGCACAAGAGCCTGGTTATCCCCAGCAACTGCCGCGAGTTGAGACGGATAGGCGAGGAGTATTCCTTCCAACATCTCTTGGACAAATTCGATCGGGCCATTTAAAATCTTCTGCATGAGTTATGTGCCTTTCCACGAGGACCAAAAAATAACATGAATATCACGATTTAGCATCATTTTTCACAATGTGCTTGACTCTTTTTGTTACATCCCCAAAGATATGGCCAAGGGTCCGACAAATGTTGACTACTTGGGCCAACCCAACCTAGAAGGAGATGGCATGAAGAAGACCAAGATAATCGCAGTTATTGCTGCTGCTGCACTATTTAGTACAACAAGCATGGCTATGAGTAATGGAGCAAAGGACGGAACAAAGGATCGCTATGTAGTGTCCGTTAAATTAATTGGAGTTGGCTGGTTCGATCGTATGAACGTTGGTATCCAGGAATGGGCCAAGGCGAACAAACGCGATGCAACAATGATTGGTGCCACCGATGCATCACCAGAAAAGCAATCAAAGATGGTTGAAGATCTTATTGCTCAAAAGGTCAAAGCAATTGGAATTGTTCCAAACGATGTTGCATCAATCGATGGAGTTATTGCGAAGGCCAGAAAAGCTGGAATCGTAGTTATAACCCACGAAGCATCTTCAATTAAGAACGCCAATGCTGATATCGAAGCATTTGATAACACCGCTTACGGTGCTGTGATGATGGACAACCTTGCAGCTTGCATGGGCAAGAAGGGTACATATGCAGCATTCGTTGGAAATGTAACTGCAGAATCACATATGCAGTGGGTTGCCGGTGCTCTTGCGCAAGCTAAAAAGAAATACCCAGGAATTACCCGCGTAGCCGAACCATTCGAATCAAAAGAAGATGCTGACGTTGCTTACAACAAGACAAAAGAAATCTTGAAGCAGTACCCAGACATCACAGGTTTCGAAGGATCTTCAGCTAACGACGTAGTCGGTATCGGCCGCGCTGTAGAAGAGCTTGGTCTTAACGACAAGATCTGCGTAATGGGAACTTCAATTCCTTCAATGACAAGTAAGTACTTGGCAACAGGTGCTATCGATAAGATCTTCTTCTGGGACTCAGCTCTTGCTGGTAAGGCAATGCTTTCAATGGCAAAGATGATCATTGAGGGCAAGAAGATCAAATCTGGAACGAACCTTAAGGTTCCTGGATACAACAATATCAAAAAGATTCCAGGCACAACCAAGGGTTGGGCTGGAGCAGCTTGGGTTATCGTAGACAAGAGCAATATGGACAAATACAAGATCTAATTTAATTAGAACTTGATCTTAGAAAAGGCGTAAACCATGGGGCGCGAATATCGCGCCCCATGGTTTATCTATATATGTTTAATTCATAAGAAAACACGGAGCAGGGAGAATTGAAAATGGCGATATTGGCTACCGCTGAATTTGGCGTTGAAAATATCGTCAAGAGTTTTGGCGGCGTGAAGGTGCTATCTGGCGTGTCTCTTAGCGTTAAATCCGGTGAAGTACATTGCTTAGCCGGTGAAAACGGGTCAGGAAAATCAACACTTATTAAAGTTATGAGCGGCGTTTACGCGCCTGACTCGGGTTTGATTCGCTTAGGTGCAAATACGCATTCAAGTTTGACTCCTCGACAGGCTGTTCAAGAAGGCGTACAAGTAATTTTTCAAGATTTCTCTTTGCTTCCAAATTTGACAGTCGCTGAAAATATTGCGTTCCCCACATTTATTTCGCGTAACACTCATGTGATTGGCAAGAAAGAGACAATCAAGCTCGCCACGGGCGCTCTCGAACTAATCGGAATCGACCTAGATATCACAGCTCGAGTTGCAGATATTTCTATTGCTTCTAAACAGCTTGTTGCAATTGCGCGTGCCATCAATCTTGGCGCGAAAATGTTATTTATGGATGAAGCAACCACGGCGCTTACCCGAAAAGAGATTAAGAAGTTATTCGAAGTGGTAGAGGGACTGAAGCAACACGATGTTGCAATTGTTTTCGTTAGTCACAAAATAGATGAAGTTCAAGAGATTTCTTCCACCATCACCATATTGCGAAATGGCGCTGTTGCAGCCGAAGGACTGATGAAAGATTTTGACCGCAAAGCGATTTCGAGTGCAATGACTGGTCGAGATATTTCCGAGACTCGTATTGCTCCACCAATGCCGAATACCGGCACAAAAGTATTGGAAGTCTCTAATTTATCAAGCAAGGGTTCTTTTAAGGATGTTTCATTTTCTCTGGAACCTGGCGAGATTCTGGGCATCACGGGTCTATTGGGCTCCGGTAGATCTGAAGTAGCTGAGGCAATTTTTGGAATGCATCCAGTTGATTCTGGTTCAGTTAAAGTTGATGGCAAGGCGATGAAACTTAATTCCCCAAGAAGCGCGCTTAAAGCTGGAATCGGCTACGTTCCCCCAGATCGATTAACACAAGGTTTGTTCCTTGAGCAATCAATTCTTCGCAATATTACTGCGGTTGGTCTTGAGCAATACCAAAAACGTTCTGGGTTACTTTCCTTCGCTAGACTTAATGCAGCTGCCAAACAATGGATCACAGAGTTGCGAGTAAAAACCACCAACCCGTTAAACCCCGTCTCCTCACTCTCAGGCGGAAATCAACAAAGAGTCGTTCTAGCGAAATGGTTTGCAGTGAAGCCACATGTCATGCTTCTAAATGGACCAACAGTTGGCGTAGATGTAGGTTCGAAACGTGAAATCCTTGAAATTATTCGTGATCGTTCATTAGAAGGTATGGCATTTATTCTTGTCTCTGATGATATTCCCGAACTTATTCAAATTTGCCATCGGGTGGCAGTTATCAAACACGGACACCTAGAAAAGATTTTTACAGAATCCCAGCTCGATGAAGAAACTCTTTATCAGGAACTTGCGTAATGAAGATTCTTCGTAACCTTTTCCGACGCAATGAGATGATTCTTGTGATTGCCATAGTGGTTTTCTCTCTTATTATCGGCATCAAAAGCCCCGCATTTTTCTCAGTAGCTAATCTTTTTGATATTTTTCGATCATCTCTCATCCAGTTAATTTTCGCACTCGGAGTATTGATTGTAATTATAAGTGGCGGAATCGATGTGTCATTCCCTGCAGTCGGGATTTTTGCAGGATATACCTCCGTTGTGATTATGCAGAAGAATTCGTTAGATCCCAACAGCTTGATTATTCCTATTGTGCTTTCAATTGGAATTGGGGTGATTCTGGGCGGATTCAACGCAATTGCAATTGCGGGTTTTGGAATACCGACCTTAATTGCAACCTTGGGTACTGCCGGAATATTCCGCGGGTTCCTTCTCTCCTACATTGGGACTTCATTTATCAGTGATATTCCAGTGGCTCTTGATAAGTTTTCAACGGCAGATCTTTTGCAAGTTCAGATTGATGATCAACCATTGGCACGACTGCACGTTTTGATAATCCCTATAGTGCTCCTAGCAATCGGCATCGCAGTTATGTTGTCGCGAACTATGTTCGGTCGTGCGATTTTCGCACTTGGTGGAGGAGTAGAACCAACGCGTCGACTAGGACTTTCTATCAAGCGTACTCAAATGAAAATTTATATGTTGGTTGGCGGATTATCTGGTTTAGCTGGAATTCTTTATGTTTCATTGCAGCGAAAAGCGAATCCTTATGACCTTGCGGGCTCTGAACTCGATGTCATAGCGGCGGTCGTTCTTGGAGGCGCAAGCATCATGGGCGGATATGGAACTGTCACCGGAACAGTGCTCGGGGTCATTCTCATCAACTTAATAAAAGGAAACCTAATTTTGCTTGGCGTTTCTGGATCGTGGCAACGAGCTGCAGTTGGAGTCCTATTACTTATTGGTGTAACGGGGCAGGCTATAAGTGAGACTCGAAAACGTAAACGAAGCAGGTTAATTGCTGCAGAGGAGGAAGAAGCATGAACGATTTCTTAAGTAATTTCCGTAGTCGATTACTAGGGGACCGCAAACTCACTCAGCTTACGATCATTGCGGTTGTTATTTTTACAATCTTTAGCGTTGCCGCGCCAGACATTTTCTTCACATCAAGTAATTTCACGTCAATGGCATATCAAATTCCCGAGATAGCAATTTTAAGTATGGCGGTCATGCTTTCAATGCTTACTGGCGGAATCGATCTTTCCATTGTGGCTGTCTCAAATGTAGCAGCACTCATCACCGCATACTTACTTCAGAATCATGTGTATCCAAAAGGTGAAAACCCCTATATATGGATAGTCATTGCATGCATCGCTGGCGTAGTCGCAGGATTACTTTGTGGTGCAGTCAATGCCTTACTGATTGCACGACTAGAGGTCACGCCAATCTTGGCCACGCTGGCAACTCTGACTCTGTTTAATGGAATTGCAATCGGTGCTACCGGCGGTAAATCAATATCAGGGCTTCCTGAAGAGTTCCTTCGACTTGGTAACGGTACGCTCTTTAAGATTCCAACACCATTTGTGGTGATGATTATCGTGGCGATATTGATGGCGATATTTGTCAATAAATCTGGAATTGGTTTGAAGACATTTATGATCGGTACAAACCGCACTGCCGCCAGATATAGCGTGATGGGCGACCGTCGAGTAATCGCCATCACATATTTAGTTTCGGCCTTACTTTCATCCGTAGCAGGGCTAGTGATCGCATCCCGTTCATCGGCTGCGAGCCCTGACTTCGGCAGTTCCTACATCCTTCTTGCAATCGTAATCGTAGTCCTCGGTGGCGTAAATCCTTCCGGAGGCTTTGGCACGATAACGGGAGTTGTGTTAGCTACTGCTGTTTTGCAATTCGTATCCTCCGGATTCAATGCACTGCGTTTTAGCCAATTCTTTTACTTGATTTCGCAAGGAGGTGTACTGATTGCGGTAATGATTCTTAATGTTGTTGTGGAGCGGCGAAGTGTGGTTCGAGCAAGAGCCAAGTCGATGAACCAATCATGAGTACGCTCATTGCGCGATTGGAAAAATATTGTCTAACTCCTGCTATGTCAGGTTTTGAAGAGAAGATGATTAAGGCCTTGAGCGATGATTTGAGACCGCATGTTGATTTCATTCGCGTGGATACTTTAGGAAATGTTATCGCAACAATTACCGGAACTGAAGCAGGTTCTGATTTAATGATATTCGCTCACACCGACTCAGTGGGAATGATTGTAAAAGAAGTGCAATCAGATGGATTCATTCGAATTGAACGCGTTGGTGGAGTCCCTGAACGAATTTTGGCGGCATCAAATGTTGTGATCCAAAATGACAAAACAGAAATGATTAACGGAGTGATTGGTTTTGTTTCACATCACCTGACTCCTGCCGATGAGAAGTATGTAGTGCGAACTATCGGAAGTTGTTACGTGGATATAGGCGCAACATCAGCAGATGAAGTGGCGAAACTTGGCATTAAAATTGGCTCCCCAGTTTTATATAGACCAAGTTTTGAGAAATTAGCCAACAATCGAGTAGCAGCAACTACCTTAGATGATCGCGGTGGTTGCGCTGTACTTGTTGAGCTGGCACAGCATTTTAAGAAGGCGCGACCAAAAGCCACAATTTATCTGGTAGGAACAGTGCAGGAAGAATTTAATTTGCGCGGTGCCATGGTTGCAGCTCAGCAAATTTTGCCGACAGCAGCAATAAGCATTGATTTGGTTGCAGCATCAGATACCCCAGATATCGCTGAAGGAAACGGTGTTCGAGTGGGTGCTGGTCCAGTTGTTGGCACGTACACCTTTCATGGTCGCGGAACTCTCAATGGCTTAATTCCACACCCAAAGATGCTGGCCTTAGTTGACGCTTCAGCGAATTCCCAGAAGATACCTTTGCAACGGCACGCAACGATTGGGCTGTTAACTGATGCTTCTTACGTCCAACTAGTTGGTAAAGGAGTTGCATGCGTGGATCTCGCCTGGCCAACTCGCTATACGCACTCAGGGGTTGAAATGTGCTCATTAGATGACCTAGAAAATCTCACGAAACTTCTCATAGGGGTTGTGGAAAAATTCGATGTCAAGGAAGATTTTTCACGCGCCGTATAGAACTGTAATAGTTAGGAAGAGTAAAAATGTCTCAAGAATTACTTCTTGGAATTGATATTGGAACGTACGAGACGAAAGGAGTACTCGTAACCCCTCAAGGCGCGGCCATCGCAAGCATTTCAGTGCCGCATAAGTTGCTCTTTCCTCACGCAGGTTGGGCCGAACACGATCCTGAAAAAACTTGGTGGGGCGATTTTGTTACGGTAACTCGAGAGCTCTTGAAAACTGAAGGCGTTACCGCATCGGATATTAAAGCCGTAGGGGTAAGTGCAATTGGTCCTGACGTATTGCCAATTGATGAAAAATTTAATCCATTACGTATGGGAATTTTATACGGTGTAGATACTCGCGCAGTTGCAGAAATAGCAGAAATGAATGCTCGATTTGGTGAAGATGTAATTTTCAATGGATGCGCCAATGCTCTTTCATCTCAGGCAACTGGCCCAAAAATTATGTGGATTAAAAAGAACGAGCCAGAAATTTATTCAAAAGCTCGCTGGTTTGTAACTGCTACTACATTCATTGTTGCGCGATTGACTAACCGAGTAGTAATGGACCACTTCTCAGCTGGTTCATATCACCCACTTTATGATCCATGGGCACATGCTTGGAATCCTAAATTTTGTGACGGCGTAGTCGATATTGATAAGTTGCCAGAATTATTATGGAGTGATGAACTGGCCGGAACGATTACTGAATCTGCTGCACAGGCAACGGGTTTGTTACTTGGTACACCTGTCACAGTAGGAACAATTGATGCCGGTGCTGAAGCGCTCAGTGTTGGAGTTACTTCACCGGGTCAAATGATGATGATGTATGGCAGCACAATCTTTATTATTCAAGTGACAACAAATGACCAAGCTCGCGACAAGAGATTGTGGGCTGCTCCGTACTTATTTAAGGGTCAGTTCTGTTTATTGGCAGGCATGGCAACAAGTGGGATGTTAACACGTTGGTTTAGAGATTACTTTGCCGCTGACTTAGTGCGTGCTGAAGAAACGGGTGGTCCACCGGCGTATGCAGTTCTTGCACATGAAGCAGATCAAACTCCACCAGGAGCGCAAGGCGTGATTGTTCTTCCATATTTCAGCGGAGAGCGCACCCCAATTAATGACCCGAGGGCTAAAGGAGTTATCTTTGGATTAAGTTTGACTCATACACGTGGACATTTATTTCGTGGAATTCTTGAAGGCATTGGATATGGAATAAAGCAACACGTAGATTTATTTGATTCGATTGGTGCAAAGCCCACGGAAATCAAGGCCGTTGGTGGTGGAACAAAAAATTCGACGTGGCTACAGGCTGTCAGTGATATCAGCGGTGTTCCCCAACAAGTTGCACCTCTGACTATCGGAGCCTCTTACGGAGATGCACTTTTGGCTGGGATTGCGGTGGGTCTTGTACAAGGACCAGAAGTGATTCATGAATGGCAAAAGGGTGGTCGAGTTGTTGAGCCAGATCCTACGAAAGCGGAGATATATGCGCCTCTGAGTACGATTTATTCAAAGTTATATGACGCCACAAAGGAGTTAATGCACGATTTACACGACCTAGGTTATTAAGGCTTGATCAGCACTCTATAGCTTGGCTTGCTTGTTGCATGTTCAAATGCTTTGGCTGCATCGTCGATTGAATATGTAGCGTCAATAAGTGGTCGCAAGTCGATTTGATGTGTCGCGATGAGGTTAGTCGCAGTTGCATGATCTCTGCGATCGGCGCTCACAACACCTACAGCTTGAGTCTCTTTATTGTGCATGATATTTGGATTTACCGCAAAAGCTGCAACGGGATGTGCAGATGCAAAGAGACAGATTTTACCGCGACTATTTAAGACATCAAGTGCATTTTGATTTACCGCTTCGCTTCCGAAGGCTGCAATTGAAAAATCAACTCCACCACTGAACGCCGACTTGATGCGTTCGCGAATTTCGCTTCCACTTTGAAAAACGATATCTGCGCCAAGTGAAGTTGCTTTAGCCAGGCGTTGCTCATTGATATCAACTACTCCGACTCGAAGTCCAGACATTTTTAATACCATCAAGTTGAGAAGTCCCATTGTCCCTGCTCCAAATACGACGGCTGTGTCTCCTAGTCGAGCCCCGATTATGCGAGCGGCGTGAATTGCACAGGAAAGTGGTTCTGCAAGAGAAGCAACATCCCAATCTGCGTCTCCGACATGGAAAACTCCATCACTTCGATGAATCTTGTACTCAGCAAAACCACCTGGTCCATAAAACCCGCCTTTAAGGGAGAAATTCAAGAAATGCTCAGAGCACCCTTTATCTTCACCGCGCAGACATGCGCGACATGTTCCACATGCAGAAGAGCCCATTGTGACTCGATCTCCAACTTTTACGTTCGTTACTAATTCTCCAATTGCTGCGATTTCACCCGCGACTTCATGCCCGCCAACTAACGGATAATCCGCATTAGTTTGTCCGGTATATATTCTTTGCTCCCACGTACACAAGCCAGCAGCTTTTATTTTTAGCAATACATCTCGGGGGCCGATTTCTGGCACAGGAACTTGAACTATTTCAATTTGATTGACGCCTGTGATTGCAACAGCCTTCATTCGAGCACCTTCATCGCTTGAGCGACTGAAGCTTTTTCGTGAACTATGGCTGCAATCGTCTTTATGAATTTGGCTGGGTTTTCGTGTTGAACCACATTACGACCATATACAACTCCACTTGCTCCTGATTGCATTGCAATCTCAGTTCTTTCTAGGAGCTCCTTAGGAGTGACTTTACCGCCACCACGAACAAGTACTGGAACTCCAGATGCCATTTCAACAACTTGCAGGAAGTCAGTCATAGGTGAAGTTGGATCGACTTTAATTAAGTCAGCACCAAGTTCGACCGCTTGGCGAACTAGCGCAGCAATCTTGTTGACATCTCCGGATGAAGTGGCACTTGCGTGGCCATTGGCACTCATCACCAGCGGCTCAATCATCAGAGGAATTTTGCGGTCAGCTGCAAGCATGACCACTCGCTGAATATTTTCAATACATTGTTCTTGAAGTCGTGAATTCTCGTCTACATTGAGAAGATTTAAAACAACGGCTGCAATACGTGGGTCGGAGGCGATTTCAATTGTTTTCGGATTGCAAATGTTCCATGCATGTTCTATATCTCTAGCTTCATATACGTTTGTGACATCAAGTCGAAGGGCAATCGAAGTTTCTGTTTCTATTTTCAGAGAATCGAAAATCTTGAACCCACCCGGATTGAGTTGAATGACATCTGGCTTTCCAGCTAAAATTTTGGGCAGTGCGATGGATAAGTCTTCGATTCCTTTAGAAAAACCTCTATCACCGAATATTCCTAGGTCGAGTGCAATATTGATGCACTTACCAGATTTTTCAGAAAACATACTTGCTCGATTATTTTTCAATGAGATCGACTCCTGCGCTTTTGGCCATTATTTTTATCAGGGCACTTGCATTGAACTCCCCAAGGCCTTCCCGAACGGCTTCCTCAAGTATTGGTCGTACTGCATCTGCGATGG
>JBCKHR010000005.1:0-53479 GCA_038905755.1 Candidatus Planktophila sp. | reverse complement strand
GACCTAGCGCTATTAAAGTTAACTTCTTGAGTAAACCTTTCGCCCCTGGGGAAGTGAAATATTCACTCTTTGCCAAAAAAGTTACTCTGCGAGGAATTACCAGTGCCAAAAAAACTGAATCGCTAAACGATAAGTGATTGGAAGCGATTATGAGCGGGCCCTTCGTTGGAACGTTCCGTAAGCCTTTCACACGGGGGCGGAAGGCAAGCATCAAGAAAGGGGTCAATAACGCGCGCAGCGCGACATATGGCAGATTATTCATAGCGCTCCTTCTCGGCGGATTCGCCCTTGGCGATAGAGGTAATTTAGCGTGTTGGCGCGATTGTGGCACTATTTGAACGTGGCTAAAAGTTCAGAAGGCGAAGAAGAGCTCCTACGTGAGAAGTTCAATGCCATCGTGGAAGGGCTCAGCCTCGATGAATCAGCTCCGACTACTTATCTCGATGAGCTTGAGAAAATAGAAGAGAGTCAGGGATTTAAACCACCTAATCCTGCAAAGGTATCGCTGGCCTCAACTTTCCAAGCTATGAAACGTGGTTTTAAGAATTGGTTTAATCGCCCGCACCACGATGGAGATGGGGTTGTACTCTGATTTATCTCCGTGCTAAATCCGCAACGCCAATTAGACCTGCTTCATTGCCAAGTTCGGCTGCAATAATTTCTGGGAGAGGATGTTTGCCAGCGAATGGCATGTAGCGTGTTAAGGCGACCCGCGTTGGGCTTAACAGTATCTCGCCGGCATCGATAACTCCGCCACCGATTACTACACATTGCGGATCGAGTAGTACCGAAAGTGATGCAATCCCTGCCCCCAGCCATTGCGCAGTTGTATTGAAGGCAGCAAGTGCAACAGAATCTCCGGCACGTGCAGCTTCGGTAATTGCTTTCCCTGTTAAACCATCAATGGTTCCATCTCCGCGCGATAATAAATTACGAGCAATCTCAGGAGTGGCACTAATCGCTTCACGAGCATGTCGCAGTAGCGCGTTTCCAGATGCGTACTGTTCAAAACAACCACGTGCGCCACATCCACAGAGATGCCCTTGCGGCACTACCCGTAAATGTCCAAACTCGGCAGCGATGCCAAATGCGCCGCGATATAGCTCGCCATTGATAATAATCCCTCCGCCGATACCCGTACCAAGAGTCAACATAACCATATGGTTGTAATTGCGACCCGCACCGAATTTTGCTTCACCCCATGCTGCTGCGTTGGCATCATTTTCAATAACAACCGGTAAGCCGATAAGAGTTGTTAATTGTTGATCTAAATCAACACCGTTCCAATCGGCAATATTCGGTGTAGCTAACATTGTTTTTCGATCAGATGAAACAAATCCAGCGGCAGAGACGCCAACGGAAGAAATTGAATGGTTGGCCATTAACTCTTTTGCAATGAAAGCAATAGTTTGAGTTAACGCACTTCCTCCTTGGCGAGGAGTGTCTTTGCGGGCGGTTGCTAAAACTATTCCGTTTTCGTCAACAACGCCGCCGAGAACTTTTGTTCCGCCAACATCAATGCCAATAGTTAACTCCATTAAATCGGAATCAACCTTCCAGATATGTTTTTAATTGCGCCAGCGCTAAATCAATTGTGGCTTTCTCTGCGTTTTTGCGCATCATGGAAGGAATTGGCATAGAAATCCCAACTTCGAGTTCGTATGTAACCTCAGTGGAACCTTCATCAATGCCCCTAATGGAGTAGGAACCATCCATGGCAGTTAAGAGGTCAGCGTCGTTAAAAGAGAACGCTAAAGTCGAAGGCGCACCTGACCAGTCGTAATCTAGAACCACGCGATCTTTGAGCATGCCAGCATCGATCACCAATTTGGCTTGCGTTACGCGACCTTGGCCGTCGCTAGCAAGGACCTCTACCGACTTAATCGCGCCAGACCATTGCGGATACTTATCAATGGCAAAGAGGGTCTTCTCAACCTCAGCTAAGGGGACTTCGATGGTAATTGTTGATTTACTAAAATCGCTCATGGAGCAAGGCTACCCCTTTAAATAAAGAACTCCACACGCTAGCGTTACCCCATGAATGAATACACAACTCCAGCCCTCGTGCCTGCTGCAACTGCCGGCAATCTCACAAACTTAATCGCCGAACGCGCATGGTTTGAACCAGAGCGCATCATCATGTCTCGCCCTCTCGGCGATGGTTGGACCAAAGTTACCGCCAAGGAAGTTGAAGCGGAGATTCGCGCTACCGCAAAAGGTCTCATCGCCGCCGGTATACAAGTCGGTGATTGCGTGGCAATCATGGCGCGTACTCGTTATGAATGGACGATTCTAGATTTTGCAATCTGGTTTTCTGGCGCCGTTGTCGTTCCAATTTATGACACTTCTTCGGCTGAACAAATTGATTGGATCCTAAACGATTCAGGAGCAGTGGCAATAATTGTTGAGACGCCTACCTTGCGTGATTTAGTGAATTCGGTTAAACCTGCAAAGGTTAAGAACTTGTGGGTTATGACCGAAGATGTTCTCAAAGTTCTTCACGACGCTGGCGCCGATGTAGGAGATGATGAAATTGATAAACGACGTAACGCGCTGGTGCCAGATACATTGGCAACACTTATTTACACATCCGGAACAACTGGAAGACCTAAAGGCGTTCAATTAACGCATGGTAATTTCTTAGCTGAATGCGGCAATGTAGTTCAAGGGGCTAGTGATCTATTCCTTAAGCCAAACGGCTCAACGCTGCTCTTCTTACCTGTCGCGCACGTTTTTGGTCGCATGGTTCAAATCGGCTCAATTGCGGCTGGACTTCATCTGGCACATTGCAGCGATCCTGTGGGACGGTTGGCGCTCGACTTGGTTTCATTTAAACCAACTTTTGTTTTAGCTGTTCCGCGAATATTTGAAAAGATTTACAACGGATCCGAGGCGCGTGCCGAGGCAGCAGGTAAAGGTAAAATTTTTCGCGCAGCAGCTGATATCGCGATTGCTTACTCAGAGAGTTTGGATAAGAAACGAACTTCCCCACTCTTATCAATCAAACATAAGATCTTCGACAAATTGGTGTTCTCCAAAATTCGTGCAGGCATGGGTGGCGCAGTGGAAGCTGCAATATCTGGCGGGGCCCCGCTGGGCGTGCGGCTAGGGCACTTCTACCGCGGAGCTGGCATCACGATCCTTGAAGGCTATGGTTTAACTGAAACTACTGCAGGTGCCACTCTTAATTTAATGAGCGCCAATCGCATTGGTTCAGTTGGCCGCCCAGTACCTGGAACTTCGATCAAAATCGCGCTCGACGGTGAAGTTCTAATTCGCGGACCCATTGTCATGCGTGGTTACTGGCAAAATGAAGAGGCTAATGCCGAAACTTTCGATGGCGAGGGTTGGTTTAAAACGGGAGATTTAGGAAAACTCGATGAGGATGGCTTCCTATACATCGTAGGTCGGAAGAAAGAGATCATAGTTACCTCAGGCGGAAAAAATGTTGCCCCTGCTGTATTAGAAGACCGTCTTCGTGCTCACGCACTTGTTAGCCAATGCATGGTCGTTGGAGACAACCAACCATTCATTGCAGCGCTAATCACTATCGATCAAGATGCACTTAAGCGTTGGGTGAGCGCAAACAAAAAAGAAGGGGCATCGATGGCCGATCTCGCTAACGACCCTGATTTAAATGCCGTAATACAGACTGTAGTCGATGACGCCAACAAAGCTGTCAGCCGCGCAGAATCAATTCGTAAATTTAGAATCTTGCCAACTGATTTCACAATAGCTGGAGGGCAATTAACTCCCAAGCTATCCATCAAACGCCACGTTGTGGCAGAAGAATTTGCAACGGAGATTGCAGAACTCTTTACCAAGTCTGACTGACCCGTGCTTGCGTGGTCAGTTCGGAGCGAGTACGTCTTGCGCGCGAACTCCATGATGGATTTTCTCAAGATTTAGTTGCCTTGGGTTACTCCATAGATTCCTTGCTTGCGCAACCAGATAATTCCCTAGCGCTAAAATCTGAAATCCGAGCACTTCGTTTTAGAGTTTCAGAAATTCTTGAACGCGTACGTCGTGAAATGTTTGACTTGCGACGTACCCAAGATTTGGAAATTTCAGGCGACCTCGTGGAAGTGCCGTCCAGCATCACAAATGAAATCATTCGAATAGCTTCTGAAATTCTTAGAAATATTCAAGAGCATTCGAAGGCAACGCAAATCACTTTCATCGCCTCTATTGCAAATGGTGCAGTCTCGGTAGATATTTCCGACAATGGCACAGGTGGAGCTCGAACGAAAGAAGAACGTTTCGGACTCGCGGGGATTGGCGAACGAATAAAAGCGTTACAAGGCGAGTTGTTAATTGAATCCGATTCTCATGGAACGCGAGTTGCGTTCAATATTCCAAAACAAGAAAATGATTAACGTTCTTCTCGTCGATGACCATGCTCTGATCCGTGAGGGTTTAAAGAAAGCAATTCTTGGTGCAGGGATGCAATGCGTAGGCGAGGCAGCCTCTCGGAGCGAAGCTCGTGCACAAATTGCACATAAGAATCCGGATGTAATAGTGGTGGACCTTAACTTGCCCGACGGAAGCGGATTTGATCTCATCTCTTGGGCACGCTCCATCTCTAAATCAATCGGAATAGTTGTCTTAACTCTCAACGAAGAGGAGGCGTTCCTGCTTGCCGCACTTAGGGCAGGGGCAAGTGCCTATATTGTTAAAAGTGCACCGATATCGGATGTAATTGCTGCCATCAAACATAGTTATGCATCACCGCTTAGTTTTAGCGCCAAAGGTCTAAGCAATGCAATTAAACATAAGAAAGATCAATCGGGTTTAACAGCGCGCGAACTCGACGTATTGGCTCTCTTGCCAAGCGGTGCTGGTAATCGAGCCTTAGCCTCACAACTCTTTATTACTGAAGCGACTTTGAAAACACATTTAAGTTCAATCTATCGGAAATTAGCGGTTGCAAATAGAGTCCAAGCGCTAGCGGTTTCGCGTAAACGCGGCTTACTCGATAATTCCTAACAAACCTCTAAACTCTTTAGCCCAAATTTCCCAGCGCCAATTTTCAACGACCCACTTACGCCCGCCCTCGCCCATTGCTTTAGCTTGCGCGTCATTTTCGAGCAGAGTGAGCAGAGCCGCAGTAATTGCACCGTTATCTAAGCCATCTACAACTAAACCAGTTATGCCTTCGAGAACGGCATCGGGTGCTCCCCCTGAATTACCTGCAATTACAGGTAAGCCGCAAGCGCTAGCTTCTAAGTAAACAATGCCTAGACCTTCTACTTCTAAACCGAAGAAACGTGAGCGAGATGGCATAGCGAAAATTTCTCCAACGCAGATGTAGCGTGGAAGTTCTTCATATTGAATTCGTCCTAAGAAAGTGACGTTCTCTGCAAGCTCAAATTTCTTAACTAATTTTTCCAGATGGCCTCGGTAAGGTCCTTCGCCAAGCAAAAGCAAATGCGCGTTCGGAATGAACTTCAAAACTTCTACAAGTGATGCTATGAGTCGATCTTGCCCTTTCCGGCGCACCAGACGGCCTACGCTTACAATGACTCTCTTATCTCTTAGCCCGAGCTCTTTACGTAATCCACTGGCATCGGTTGGTTTGAAGCGTTCGACATCGATCCCAGGTGCTATTTTCACCATTGAACTTCGAGCACTCTTGGTAAGGCAGGCTCCAATAGCTGCGCGAGTAAAGTCGCCTAAATATGTTAGAGAATCCACCGTTGAGCCGATTCGCCTCATTGCAATATTAAATGGGAAAACTTTTGCCCACCAGACTTCATGGCCATGTGTCAATGAAATAATTCGTAAAACTCCAGCCGCTCTTAAAGAAGGGGCTAATAAACCAAGCGGAGCCGCAGCTCCAAAAACTGCGACCTCAATTTTCTCGTCGCGTGCCAATTTTTTTACCGCCATGGCAACTCTTGTACTCGGTAATAGAACTCTGCTTTTATCTCGAATTACCCGAACACCGTAACTTTGAAACCACTTCGCGTCATATTCACTACTTTCGGATTGGGCCGAGGTATAAACAATGGTGCTATTTTTTGGCAAGCCTTCGATTAATCCCATGATAAAAGTTTCAATTCCACCAGCGCGAGGACCGAAATCGTTGGTGATAAAGAGAAAACGCATAGCGGCAAGGCTAGTCCCCCAAAAGCGGCTCCACTGACAACGCCTTGGTAAAATGCTTTAACCTTGGGGCTATGAGCGTCGTTGCCACATTAGTCGTTTCAGCCAATGGCTATACCTCGCTGGGCTCCTCTTCGATTGGCATAAGTAGCAGCGCTGACCGTACCGTTTTCTTGGCGCGTCGTCGCAAAGCCGATGTGATTATCGTTGGTGGCAATACCGCTCGAATGAATCCTTACAACTTCACGCCGGTGCCACTGGTTATCCTCTCTCGAAGTCTGGTCAATCCAGTACCGACAAATCGATTGGCAGTTATATGGAACCTCTCTCCCGACGCAGCAATCAAAGTAGCAAGAAGCGAGTTTGGCGAGGGCATATTGATTGAAGGTGGAATTTCGATAATTAATGAACTCATTAGAAAAGGTGCAATCGATTCTTTGGAGTTAAGTGTTACGCCACTAATTGGAGATAGTGGCCCTTGCGATTGGGAAGAGCTACTAAGTAATTTCTGCAACATAGAAGAGAGTGTTGTTGATGGAACGCGATTTTTTTCAGGAATTTTAAGACGCTGAAATAAGTGCAACACCAGTAACCGCTAGAAATATTCCGACATATTGAACTTTATGAAGTCGCTCATGCAAAACTTTGAAAGCCAATAGCGCTGTTACGATTGGGTAGAGCGAACCTAAAACCATTGCCAGTGAGACCAAACCCAGATTGAACGCCATACCAAGAAGTAGATTTGCTACGAAATCTGCAATACCAATAAAAACAAGTGACGGCAGATCGAGCTTCGTGAAATTTCCATAACTCTTGAAACGAAGTGCGATTCCTAGAGTGATAAAAACTGTCGCAACCCGCATCGTAGTCATTGTCATCAAAGCGCTACTTTGCGAACCAATCGACATAAAAATCAGCGCAGTTCCAAAACCAAACGCTGCACCAATTGCGAGTAAGAGCGGCTTAAGTGGCAAACCTTCCGTGAATTCGGGACCGCTCGCACAAAAAGCGCCCACAACGGCCAGGCAAACGCCGATAGATGCGACTAGCGAAAGTGAATCGCCTTTAATTAACGCATAGGAAAGTGGAATGACTACGCCAAGTGCGCTGATCGGAGAAACGACGCCCATGCGTCCAGTAGATAAGCCTTCGTATAAACAGATCAAACCTAAATAACCAAAGATTCCTGCCGCTACACCTGGTAGAAAAAATCCACCAACTCCAAAAAAATTAGCGTGCCACGCGCCAGTTGTTATAACCAGAAAAATTCCAAAAAGTAGTCCGAAAATTTGCGACGCACCTAAGACAGCAATTGGGGCATGTTTCTTACTTAAGCGCCCGCCTTCAAAATCCGCGCTCCCCCATAACACGCTGGAAATGAGCGCTAGAAGGGTGGCCATTGGTGCAGATTACAGCCCAGCCTCCCACAGCGGGAGCTAATAATTCTTTACAGTAAGGTAGTGGATTCTCAAGGTTTTGATCGCCTCGTTGAATCACTCCGTACCTTTACTCCGCGCTCAGAAATTATTTTAGAGGAAGTCCCAGCCCCTCAGAAGTTAGCTTCATATACTTTCGCTTTTAGCGCCGATGTGAGCAATGGCTTACTCGAGGGCAATGAAGCTGAAATAGCATCAGGACGTTTTGTTTTATTGCATGAACCAGGCGGACAAGAAACGTGGGATGGCGAGTTTCGTTGCGTAACTTTTGCACGCGCAGATCTTGATACCGTCATGAAGGAAGATCCCATGCTTTCTGAATTTGGTTGGAACTGGTTTTTAGAAGCTTTGGAAACTACCGGATGTGTTATTAATAACCCATCCGGAACGGTCACTAGAGTAACGAGCGCTTCATTTGGGAAACTATCTCCGAGAAACGATGTCGCGGAGATAGAAATTCGTGCATCATGGACGCCAGTTATTAATTCACCAAATGACTTATTGAGACACATTCAAGGTTGGTGCAATCTCATCGGTGAAATTGCAGGGCTTCCACCAATTCCAGATGGCGTCAGTGCGATTACTTCGGCACGTCGTCGGTAGCAATGAGCCAAGAAATTAACGAGGCAACTCCGCTCCTAAAACCAGCTAATGGCACGCCACCAATCATCGCAAGCGAAGCGGCTTTTGCCTCGGCAATCCAAGAGTTAAGCCAGGGTAACGGGCCATTTGCCCTTGATGCAGAACGCGCTTCTGGCTTTCGTTACAGTGCGCGCGCATATTTAATTCAAATCAAACGTGCCAAAGGCGGCTTGCATTTGATTGATCCAATTGCCTTTGGGGTTGGTCATCCATTATTTGCCCAACTCAATGAAGTGCTATCCAAGGATGAAGTAATTCTTCATGCCAGCACTCAAGACTTACCGTGCTTGCGTGAAATAGGAATTCATCCGACCAAACTCTTTGATACAGAGCTAGGCGCTCGCATTGCAGGGCTTCCCCGTGTTGGTTTAGGAGCGCTCTTAGAATCGTTGCTGGGCGTATCTCTTTCAAAGGAACATAGCGCTTCGAATTGGTCCACTCGCCCGCTACCAGAGAATTGGTTAACGTACGCTGCCCTCGATGTCGAACTCCTCATTGAACTAAGAGAGAAGATTTACCAACTTTTATTTGATTCTAAGAAACTTGCATGGGCGCAAGAGGAATTTGCCTCGATTCTAAAAGCGCCACCAGCCAAACCTCGCGTAGATCCATGGCGTCGAACTTCTGGAGCTCATAAAGTAAAGAAACGAGAAGAACTCGCCATTGTTAAGGCGCTCTGGATTGCGCGAGATAGCCTTGCCTCGCGTGAAGATATCGCTAGTGGAAAACTATTAAACGATCTAGCTATCATCGAACTTGCGCTAACCGCGCCCACTAACCGTAAGTCAATGGAGAAAGTTCTTCGTCCAATTGGGGCGCGGGCACGGTGGCTTGAAAACACCACCGTCTGGCTAGCGGAAATTGCAGCAGCCGTTGCACTGCCGCAAGATCAGTGGCCTTCGATGCGCTCTAATTTGGATTCACTTCCACCTGTTAAATTATGGAGAGATAAATTTCCTGAAAAATATGCCCCGCTAACACACGCGCGCTTTGCCATCGAAGAGAAATCTCGTGAATTAAATATTCCATTTGAAAATTTAATAACCCCTGAAATTGTCCGCAGGATCTGTTGGTCGCCTCCGCCCTTATCAACTGCAACCTTAGATGAAGAAGGCGTTCACAGCGCCCTGCTGGCCTTAGGTGCTAGGCGGTGGCAAGGCGATGTAGCAGCCCCGCTTATTGCCCTTGCTCTCCTGGAAAGGCAAGCAAGAGTTGAACCTGAAATAGTGGCAGAACTCACCCCTGAAGAGAGCTGCCTTCCTACGACACCCAGCAAAACGTCGGCAGAATGAGTTAAGTAGCACTTTAATAAAAGGCTACTGACGAGTAGCCTAAGGGCATGACCATTTTAAGAAACGTAGTAGTAGTAGATGCGGTGCGAACCCCTTTCGGAAAAGCTGGCGGCATGTACGCCGGTACGCGCGCCGATGATTTGATTGTCCGCGCAATTCGAGGTCTACTTGATCGAAATCCAAAGATTGCTTTAAAAGATATCGATGATGTTGCCATCGCCGCCGCTACACAGACCGGTGATCAAGGAATGAATATTGGACGAAGCGCTGCCCTCTTAGCTGGGCTACCAAATACCGTACCTGGCTACTCAATAGATCGATGGTGTGCAGGTGCGCTAACAGCGGTAACAACTATTAGCGGCGGCATTGCTATGGGTGCATACGACATTGCAATAGCTGGCGGCGTTGAACACATGGGTAACCACCCATTGGGCGAATTAATTGACCCTAACCCACGCTATCTCGCTGAACGAATCGTTGAAGAAGATGCCTTATCTATGGGAAACACTGCAGAACGTTTGCATGATCGCTTTCCGCATTTAACTAAAGAACGCGCAGATAAATATGCACTCAACTCGCAGCTAAAAACTGCAAAAGCATATGAAGAGGGCAAAATTCAGCGCGATTTAATTCCAACAGCTATCCGTAGCGCCGAGCTTGGTTGGGCAATTGCTACCGTCGATGAACCTCCTCGCCCTGGCACAACTCTGGCAGCTCTCGCCGCTTTGAAAACGCCGTTTAGACCCGCAGGTCGCGTTACTGCAGGAAATTCTGCCGGGCTAAACGATGGCGCAACCGCTGCTATTTTGGCTAGCGAAGAGAGAGCTCTCGAACTTGGTTTGGGAATTAAAGCGCGTTTGGTAACTTTTGCTTTCGCTGGAGTAGAACCAGAAGTTATGGGTTACGGTCCAGTGCCATCAACTATTAAAGCTCTCGCTAAAGCCGACTTAAAGATTGAAGATATTGGAGCTTTCGAAATTAACGAAGCTTTTGCGATTCAAGTTCTCTCATTTCTAGATCATTTCGGAATTGGTGATGACGATCCTCGAGTAAATCCATACGGTGGAGCGATAGCAGTTGGTCATCCACTGGCTTCATCTGGAATTCGTTTAATTTTGAATCTAGCTCGGGCTTTCGAAGAGCACTCAGAAGTTCGATACGGCATAACCACAATGTGTATTGGCCTTGGTATGGGCGGAACGGTTATTTGGGAAAATCCAAATTTCAAGGGAACAAAATAATGAATAGCGTAGAAATCCAACTCCCAGCAGGCGCGCCAGAAGAGGTAATCACCAACGCCTTACTGCGCGATGTCGAACTATCTGCCTTTGGCGGAAACGGAAAGTTAGCGCTGATCACGCTAGATAATGGTCATGATCACACTCGCCCAAATACTTTTGGTGTCAAATCTTTACAAGCACTCGATAGCGCAATCACCGATGCCATTGGAAGAAACCCAAGCGCGATTGCTATTATCGGCAAACCATATATTTTCGCCGCCGGTGCTGACTTATCTGCTCTTCCTTTCTTAAACAAACGCGAACAATCGCTAGCAATTGGCAAACTCGGTCACGACGTTTTTCGGCGCCTGGGCGAGAGCGCGATTCCAACATTTGCTTTCATTAATGGCCTTGCGCTTGGTGGCGGTCTTGAAGTTGCTCTGCATTGTCACTATCGAACTCTTTCCAGCACAGCTTTCACCGCGCTCCCTGAAGTTTTCTTAGGCCTTGTTCCTGGCTGGGGTGGCGCAACGCTTCTGCCTAAGTTGATCGGTCCAGAACGTGCAGTGCAAGTAATTATTCTAAACGCTCTTAATAACAACGCAATGATGAAAGCTAAAGATGCTCTTACTCTCGGTGTTGTAGATTCTGTTTTTGAACCTGCCGACTTCCTAGAGAGATCAATCGCTTTTGCTACATCAGTTCTAAATGGTTCAATAAAAATCGAACGCCTTGATTACTCCAGCGATGCCAATTGGGATAAAGCCTTAGCTCTCGGAAAAGCTGCAGCGCTTAAGAAATACGGTGGCGCCGAAATAGCCGCCCCGACAAAGGCGCTTGAACTCATTTCCGCTGCACGAAGCAATAGCAATGGTGCAGGTTTTGACGCTGAAGAGGAAGTCCTCGCCGATCTGACTATGAGTGATCCGCTACGTGCTTCGCTATATGCATTTAATTTAATCCAAAAGAAACGTAAGAAAGTTGAAGGTGCGCCAAAGCCAGCTCTTGCTCGAAAGGTGAGCAAAGTAGGAGTAGTTGGTGCAGGACTTATGGCTTCGCAGTTGGCCTTGATTATGTTAGGTAACCTTAAGCGTCCAATCGTTATGACCGATATCGACCAAGAGCGCGCAGATAAAGGGGTGGCTTGGGTTAAGAATGAAATCGAAAAGCTAGTTGAGAAGAAGCGGATGAGTCCGGAGAGTGCGGGACGTTTAACTTCTTTAATTTCAGGTTCGGCAGATCAAAGCGTTTTCGCTGGTTGCGATTTCATCATCGAGGCTATTTTCGAAGAGCTAACTTTAAAGCAAGAACTATTTAAGAAACTCGAAACTATCGTTTCGCCAGAATGTGTTTTTGCTTCCAACACCTCTTCACTCAGCGTTGAAGCAATGAGCGAAGGGCTAACGAACCCAGAACGTGTGATTGGTTTCCACTTCTTCAATCCAGTAGCGCTCATGCCTTTGCTGGAAGTAGCACGTACAAGTAAAACTGACGATGCAACAACGGCCACCGCAATTGCCATCGGTAAAGAACTTAAAAAAATGATGGTAATTACAAAAGACTCGCCCGGCTTTGTGGTTAACCGACTTATCACCCGATTTATGGGCGAAATCACTGATGCGATGGATGAAGGTACTTCCCCAGAAGTTGCCGATAACGCAATGCGCGAAATTGGTTTCCCAATGACACCTTTCCAACTCCTTGGCCTAGTGGGTCCCGGTGTGGCTCTTCACGTCTCGCAAACTTTGAATAAAAATCTTGGGCCGCGATATCGCATCTCTCCATCAATGCAACGTATGGTCAAGGAAGGTGTCCGTACATTTTATATAAAGAATGAGGACGGCTCTCTGGCGCCCAATCCAGCGGCGCTAGCTCTCATCCAGGGCGGTGATCGGCCATCCACGGCCCAAGAAGTACGAAATCGCGCACTGACTGCCTTAGCGCAAGAAGCGCGAATGATGCTCGATGAAGGCGTTGTTTCTACTGCAGCTGAAATTGATTTTTGCATGTTAATGGGCGCTGGCTGGCCGATGCATCTTGGCGGAATACTTCCTTACTTAGATCGCATAGGAATTAGCGAGAAAGTTTGCGGTCAACGCTTTCATGCTCCGGGAATTGCATCTCTTCCTTAAGAGCGCTGCTCCACTCAACAACGCTTCGAACAATTTGCTGAGTTGTAATCCCTAAATCGGAGAGAATTTCTGAGCGTTTTGAATGCTCAATAAATTCAAGTGGAACTCCTATGGAATGAATTGGCACGTTTAAGTCGGCATCTCTAAATAGTTCAGAAATTGTGCTAGCAATTCCAGCGTGTCGAATTCCATCCTCTAAAACGACAACAATTTTATATCGCTGTGCCATAGTTACCAGCGCGTAAGGTAGCGGTTTGACCCAGCGCGGATCAATTACCGTGACACCAACGCCTTCACGATAAGCCTGCGAAGCAGCATCCACTGCAAGGTGAGCCAGCGCACCGATACTGACCAACAGGACATCAGCGCTCTCTCCACGATAGAGAACATCAATTCCATCTCTCCGTTCAAAGGCTGGGATGTCTGGCGGAACGCTTCCTTTCGGAAAACGAATTACGCTAGGCGCATCGCTTATCTCGAGAGCTTCGCGTAGCACTTCTTTAAGTCGGGAACCATCGCGAGGAGCCGCTACATGCAACGTTGGAACGATTCCAGTTAGCGCAAGATCCCAGATTCCGTGATGGGAAGGACCATCATCGCCAGTAATTCCAGCGCGGTCCAAAACAAAAGTAACTCCCGCTTTATGCAACGCTACATCGAGAAGCAATTGATCGAAAGCGCGATTTAGAAAAGTCGAGTAAACCGCAACAACTGGGTGCAACCCAGCAAAAGCCATTCCCGCCGCACTTGTCACAGCATGCTGTTCAGCAATTCCAACATCAACGGTACGTTCTGGGAACTCTCTTTGGAAGTAAGCTAAGCCGGTTGGCCCAAGCATCGCTGCTGTGACCGCAACAATATCTTTACGCGTACGAGCAATTTCTACCAGTTCTTGAGCGAAAACTGCGGTCCATGTTAAATCACCGTTGCTCCTCAGTGGCTCCCCAGTTTCTTGATCAACTATTCCAACTGTATGAAATTTGTCAGCTTCATCTTCGAGCGCAGGTTTGTAGCCACGCCCTTTTTCAGTAATTGCATGAATCAAAACTGGGGCTCCAAATTGTTTAGCTCGTCCTAGTGCTCTCTCCAGCGCAGCAATGTCGTGTCCATCTATAGGACCCAAATATTTAAGGCCAAGATCTTCGAACATACCTTGCGGGGCGACTATATCTTTAATCCCTTTTTTCATTCCGTGGAGCGTTCCATAAATCGGTCCGCCTACTACAGGTGTTCGCGCTAAAATTTCTTTACCCCAGTCCAGAAACTTTTCATACCCGCGCGTAACGCGCAAGGTCGAAAGATAAGTTGCAACTCCACCAATTGTTGGTGAGTACGAACGCCCGTTGTCGTTAATTACGATGACTAAATTTCTACGCTCTTCTGCAGCAATATTATTTAGCGCCTCCCAAGACATACCACCTGTTAAAGCGCCATCGCCCACAACCACCACGACATGGCGATCACTTTCACCTCTAATGGCAAACCCACGAGATATTCCATCGCCCCACGAAAGCGCAGTAGATGCGTGCGAGTTCTCAATAACATCGTGTTCGCTCTCCGCACGATTTGGGTAACCCGCTAGCCCACCACGTTGGCGAAGTAAGTCAAAACCTTCTGCGCGCCCAGTAAGAATCTTGTGGACGTAACTTTGGTGGCCAGTGTCAAAGAGCACCACATCTTTTGGTGAATCAAATATGCGGTGGATCGCAATAGTTAACTCAACGACACCAAGATTTGGACCAAGATGCCCACCAGTTTTAGTGACTTTCTCAATGAGAAAGGTCCGAATCTCTTTAGCTAATAAATCTAGTTGAACATGGTCAAGACCAACAAGATCTGCTGGCGATTTAATTTGTTCAAGCATGTAACTATTCTAACCAAGCAATTGGCGTAAGACATACTGCATGATGCCTCCATGGCGGTAGTAATCAGCTTCACCAGGTGTATCAATGCGTACTTTCGCAATGAACGTTGCGCCATCTGCAGTTACCGTTAGCTCTTTAGGAACTGCGCCACCGTTCATTTGAGTAATACCCGCAATGGAGAAAATTTCGGCCCCGGTAAGGCCAAATGTTTGAGCGTTCTCGCCATCTCTAAATTGAAGTGGAAGCACTCCCATGCCAATTAAGTTAGAACGGTGAATTCTTTCAAAACTTGATGCGATTACTGCACGCACTCCAAGGAGCGCGGTTCCTTTAGCTGCCCAATCTCGCGAAGAACCCGAACCGTATTCTTTACCAGCCAAAATAACTAGTGGGACTCCAGCGCTTTGATACGCCATCGATGCATCATAAATTGTTGCTTGCTCGCCGTTTAAGAAATTACGAGTGAAGCCGCCTTCGACCCCGTTAAGGAGTAAATTCTTTAAACGAATATTGGCAAAAGTTCCGCGAATCATTACTTCGTGATTTCCACGGCGTGAACCATAGGAATTGAAATCATTTCGATCAATTCCATGTTCAGATAAATATTTTCCAGCAGGTGAATCAACTTTGATATTTCCCGCAGGTGAAATGTGATCCGTTGTTATTGAATCACCAAGAATTGCCAGAACCCGTGCGCCTTCAATATCGGTGACAGGTTTGGGGCGCCGTGGCATTCCTTCAAAGTAAGGTGGTTTTCGAATATATGTAGATTGAGCGTCCCATTCGAAAATTTTTCCAGCAGGTGTCGCTAGGGATTTCCAACGGTGATCTCCATCAAAAACACTTGCATAACCTTTTCTAAACATAGTTGATGAAATTGATTTATCCACTACTTCTTGAATTTCCTGCTCCGTTGGCCAAATATCTTTGAGGAATACCGGGTTACCCTCTAAGTCGTTGCCTAAGGAGTCTTGCTCGAAGTCGTGATCCATGGTTCCAGCAATTGCATAAGCGACTACTAGCGGTGGTGAAGCTAAGTAATTCATTTTCACATCAGCGCCGATGCGACCTTCAAAGTTTCGATTACCTGAAAGAACGGCTACCACTGCTAAATCATGCTCATTTACTGCTTGGCTGATTTCAATAGGAAGCGGGCCAGAGTTACCAATACATGTGGTGCAACCATAACCAACAAGATAAAAACCAAGTTTTTCCATGTACTGCGTTAACTCCGCGCGATCGTAGTAATCGGTGACTACTCTCGAACCGGGAGCAAGCGTTGTTTTTACCCAAGGTTTAGAGGTTAAGCCTTTCTCTACAGCTTTTTTAGCGAGTAAAGCGGCGCCAATCATTACTAAAGGATTGGAAGTATTTGTACAAGAAGTAATCGCTGCGATAACTACATCGCCATTCTTAATCGTTGTCTTATTTGATCCAACGTGGATATCAATAGGTGCCGTAATTGTCTTATCAGTAAAATACGTTGGTAGAACTTTTTCAAATGCGCTCTTGGAGTGCGAAAGAGAGACCCGATCTTGCGGACGCTTAGGCCCTGCAATCGATGGAACAACGGTGGAAAGATCTAACTCAACGAACTCTGAAAAGCGCTTCGATGCACTTGGGTCATGCCACAAACCTTGAACTTTTGCATACTTCTCCACGAGGCCAACTTGATCTTCACTTCTTCCTGTGAAACGTAAGTAACGGAGAGTTTCCTCATCGATTGGAAAAATTGCACACGTTGAACCATATTCAGGTGACATATTCCCAATCGTCGCACGAGTGGCCATCGGTATGCTGATAACTCCGGGGCCATAAAATTCAACAAATTTGCCAACTACGCCAACTTTGCGCAAGATTTCAGTGATAGTTAACACCAGATCTGTTGCAGTTGTTCCCAAAGGAAGTTCGCCATTTAATTTAAAACCAACTACGCGAGGAATCAGCATCGATACCGGTTGGCCTAAAAGCGCCGCCTCTGCTTCAATTCCGCCGACTCCCCAACCAAGAACTCCTAAACCGTTAACCATCGTTGTATGTGAATCAGTTCCAACAACAGTGTCGGGATATGCGCGAAGCGTTCCATCAACGATTCGCGTCATGACAACGCGTGCGAGGTATTCAATATTTACTTGGTGAACAATTCCAGTTCCAGGTGGCACTACTTTGAAGTCATCAAAGGCGCTCTGCCCCCAACGCAAGAAGCGGTAACGCTCTTGATTCCGTTCATATTCGATATCGGTGTTTTGCTCAAATGAATCTCTACTTCCGAAAACGTCTGCGACAACGGAATGATCAATTACTAATTCGACCGGAGCAAGTGGGTTCACTTTTGAAGCATCTCCGCCCAGTTCCACGATGGCTTCACGCATAGTTGCCAAGTCAACAATGCAAGGAACGCCTGTGAAGTCCTGCATGACCACGCGCGCAGGCGTGAATTGAATTTCCGTCTCCGGTTCAGCGCTTGGATCCCACTGCGCCAAAGCCGTAATATGGCCTGATGTGATATTTGCACCGTCTTCACTCCGTAGTAAATTCTCCAGTAAAATTTTCAAACTAAATGGAAGAGTGGCAGCGCCTTCAATTCCAGAAATATCGAATATTTCAAAACTTTGGCCAGCGTTATCTAAAGTCTTTCGGGCATTAAAAGAATTCTTACTCATGGGGCATCCACTCTGTTATAAAAGTATCTTGATGTCAAGATACATCACTTGGCTCAAAAAGTGCAATACATTCCATGTGATGCGTCATTGGGAAAAGGTCGAAAGCGCGCAACTTCACCAGAGAATAACCGTTCTGGGCGAAATAGGTAGTGTCGCGCGCCAAAGCTGCAGGATCGCAAGCTACATAAACGATTTTTCGGGCTCGAATTCTGCACATCTCTACCACAATGGCCTTGCCGGCACCTGCTCGAGGAGGGTCAAGGATGATGACATCAGCGCTAGCAATATGCGGTAAAACTTTATCAACGCTGCCCCTGAGAACCTTTACGCTCGGGTTAAGTGCAAAATTCTTAACCGCATCCGCGGTTGCGCTCGCACTTGCCTCTACCAGGGTGACCTTTCCTAATTCGCCAGTAGCTTGCACCGCCGCAGCGGTGAAGAGACCAACTCCTCCATATAAATCCAATACCTCATCGCCAGCTCTAATTTCTGCGAAGCCAAGTACGACTTCCGTGAGAATCTCTGGCGCACGATAGTGACTCTGCCAAAATGATTGCTGGCTCACTGTGAGGTAGGCTGGGCCAACTATTTGCGTTAGCGCGGCTGGTCCCTCCTGCATCCGAAAAGGAGTCTCACCACCGCCTGGAGCGGTAGCGATGCTTCGCTCGCCAAGAGACGAGGCAGCTATTTCAACGCGCATATCGCTGGCCCATTTGCGTGAGGCGAGTTCTTTTATCCTTAAACTCTCGTGGGCAATCAAACAATCAGTGACGGCAACCACTCGGTGGGTTCGCCAGGCATAGAAGCCTAAGCGTCCATCGCTATCCGTTCTGGCAATCACGCGAGTACGCCAGTGCAAATTGTGGGCAACTTCTTCTACTTCAACGTTAATCTCCATTTTAGCGATTCGAGAAAACTGTTCGGTAATAACTTCACTCTTTAATTTCCGCTGGCGAACTATGGAAATATGCTGAAAATCGCAGCCTCCGCACCCACCCGGATGTGCCACTGGACATGGCGCGATAACTCGATCTTCACTTTCGGCAAGAACTTCTATCACATCAGCGCGGCTAAATTTTGTCCCAACGCTTGATATTTCAATAAGGGCTTTCTCCCCCGGAATCCCGTGGCGTACAAAAATCACTGCCCCGCCATGACGGGCTATGAAGTGTCCCCCGTGGGCTACTTTCTCAATTACTACTTCAATCTTTTCACCCACTTGCAGCGAAGGTGGATTCTTAAATGCCATAAAGGTAAGCCTATGGGTGTAAGTTAGAACATGTGCACGTAGTCATTATGGGTTGCGGTCGAGTCGGATCAACTCTGGCCACCGAGCTCGAAGCCGCAGGACATACTGTGGCAATCATTGACAAAACCCGTGAAGCTTTTCGCCGCTTAGGTCCGAATTTTAAAGGTCAAACAGTGACAGGGGTGGGCTTCGATCGCGACATTCTCCTGGAAGCCGGCATAGATAAAGCTTCAGCATTTGCAGCGGTTAGTAACGGTGATAATTCAAATATCTTGGCAGCTCGAGTTGCCCGCGAAACATATGGCGTTGCAAATGTGGTTGCGCGAATTTACGATCCAGGTCGCGCAGAAATCTATCAACGCCTTGGTATCCCGACAGTCGCCACAATTTTATGGACAACAGATCAAATTCTGCGCCGCTTATCCCCTGACGGTTCCCGTTCTGAATGGCGTGATGCAACAGGCACCGTTCAACTCTGTGAAATGCATCCACATAGCCAATGGTTTGGCCTCTCAATTTCACAGATCGAAGAGTCCACATCTGCTCGCGTGGCATTTTTGACCAGACTTGGAGAAGGTTTAATTCCAAATGTTCATACAGTTCTACAGGAAGGTGACCTCATCCATCTAATGGTTCGTAATGAAGAGATTAAAACGAGCGAAACCATTCTCGCCCAACCTCCCCAGAGCGCGCCATGAGAGTTGCAATTGCTGGGGCAGGAAACGTTGGCCGTGCCATTGCGCAAGAACTCCTAGATAACGGCCACCAAGTTTTACTCATAGATAAAGACCCGAAAGCCTTAAAGATGGAGAGCGTTCCTGATGCCGACTGGCTCATGGCTGATGCATGTGAAGTAACCGCCCTTGATAATGCCAATTTAACTAACTGCCAAGTCTTTGTTGCCGCTACCGGAGATGACAAAGTAAATCTTGTAACATCCTTGCTTGCGAAAACGGAGTACGGGGTACCTCGCGTTGTGGCACGAATCAATCACCCAAAGAATGAATGGCTCTTTAATTCTTCGTGGGGCGTTGATGTCGCTGTTTCTACACCGCGCATCATTTCTGCCCTCGTCGAAGAAGCAGTAACCGTTGGCGATGTAGTCCGCTTATTCTCTTTCAGAGCGGGTCAAGCAAATTTAGTCGAACTAACTCTTCCTGATACTTCAACATCCATTGGAAAAACGGTTGAGGAAATTAAACTTCCTGATGATGTCGCCCTCGCTGCAATTGTTCGCGATGGTAGAGTCATTACCGCTAAAGCACATGATCTCTTTGCTGCCGGAGACGAACTTCTCTTTATTGCTTCAACGGACGCAGAAGCACTTATTAAAGCTTGTTTTATTAGTAGCTAACCACTCTTAACTGAAGGTCCGCTCTTTATTACCAGCCATGATGCCCAAGCGGTAGCAATAAAGAGCGGATAACCCATCGCTAAGTTCACGGTACCCAGTAAATTGACATTTCCGCTTCTATAAATTGGATACTGCACTGCAATTCGTGAGAAAAACATTGCAACCCAAATCCAGCTTGCTCGAATGTATAGACGCTTCCGTTCTGGGTCCCTTCGCCACCTTAAATTCTCGCCCACGATTGGGCCAAGGAGCAAGCCAAGAATTGGCCACCCGGCAAGATTTGCAAGCGAATAGACGGTGCCGTACACCAAGTTAGTAACCAATTTAGGGAGATAGAAATCGGTCGCATTGCCGCTGCGATTAACTAGATAAGCAGAGAAAAGCACGCCCAGAAACCCCACAATTACATGTTGAATCGTATCTCTCTTGGCTAAACGAATAATCGTAAGAATAATAGATGTAAGAATTGCTGCATAAAGAGCGGTTCTTAATTGATCTGAAACATTAAATCCAACCAGGAAAACTAACGCTGGCAACCCTAAATCTAATAACCCTTTCTTGCCGCCCATCGCCTTAATTATTTTTTCACGCTCTTCGTGTTCGTTGCTCATGATCTCCCACTTGAACCAAAACCGTCAGCGCCTCTGTCGGAACCAGGTAACTCACTTACTTCAATAAAATCTGCCCGTTCAACTCTCTGAATAATTAATTGTGCGATTCTATCGCCACGCTTAAAAGTTATGGTTTTAGTTGGATCGTGGTTTATCAAAATAACTTGTAACTCGCCGCGAAAGCCTGCATCAACGGTGCCTGGTGCATTGAGGATTGTTACGCCGCCTTTGATTGCTAAACCTGAGCGTGGATGAACAAAAGCGGCATAACCGTCAGGTAGGGCTATCGCGATTCCAGTTGGAGCGAGGGCTCGCTCTCCCGGTGCCAAAGTTAAATCGATGGTAGTGACAAGGTCAGCACCCGCATCTCCGCCTTTTGCATACTTTGGAAGAGGAACCTCTGGATCTAAACGGTTAATCAAAACTTGCACTTTGTTCATGGATTAATTTCGAATTCTGGATCAACAAATGCCAATAGTTCTGGTGTTTTCTTGATCTGCTCTAAATATTCTTTCGGGGCGTTATCTATAAAGTGGCTCATTGGAACAATCACATATAAGGCGGCAGCGCGGACAGCGATTTCACCATCTGGGCTATTTAAACGTCCGGTAGCCACTGTATAAACTTTACGATTGACTTGTCCGGTAATTTGGGCGCTGATGTGGAGCGTGCTTCCAATAGGAATGGGGTTTAGAAAATCTGTTTCTAAGCGCGCAGTAACTGCAGGTGCGCGGATCAACCACATTAACTTTCCGAGAGCTTCATCGAAAGCTAATGAAAGCAAGCCACCATGAGCTAAGCCTGGAGCACCTTGGTGATTCTCGGTCACAGTGAACTGCGCAGTTAAATCAGCGCCTGCTCCGGCAAAAGCAATTAAATGAAGTCCCGTTGGGTGAAGCTCCCCGCAACCAAAACAATGGCCAAAATGTGAAGGTATCTGCGAACCAATGGCTGGGGCTTCTGGGTGGCGCTCCGGAATTACTGCGCCAATTGGTGGCACCGTGCTGGGGATTCGAGTCATGGCGTAAGGCTACGCCATGAGTATCCGATAGCGTAACTCCCATGCGTTATAGGGAAGTGATAGTCGCGCCACTCTGGCTCTTGGCTCTGGTTTATTTTTTCGCGCTCTCATTCGCACTCTCCGTTTGGGCGGCCCTTGGTGACAGACCGGGTTTAGCGGTGCTCATTACCTTAACTTTTCTCACTCTTCTCGCACGTAAAAAAACCAAACTAATTATAGAAATTGATGGCAATGAATTGCGGGTCGGCAAAGCTCGCATCGAAATTAAATATCTTGGAAACGTTGAGAACTTAGATGCAAAAAAAATGCAATTAGTACGTGGGCGCGAAGCCAACCCATTGGCATATTTAGCAATTCGATTCTGGTGCGCAAAAGGCGTTAAAGTAAATTTGAACGACGCGCGAGATCCAACGCCATATTGGTTAATTACAAGTAAACGCGGGGATGAGCTAGTTACTCTTTTGAAATCCGATTAGTTAACTACATTCCTTGCAGATGGCTTTTGCGCCCGCGCCTGCCGCCAACTGCGTTATGTGATGGACTAAGAAACAGCGCGAACAAGCAAATTCATCGACTTGTTTTGGGACAACTCGTACCGCAAGTTCTTCACCCGAGAGGTCGGCTCCAGGAAGTTCGAGAGTCTCAGCTGCTTCTGCTTCATCTACATCGATTTGTCCGGATTGAGCATCAACGCGTTTTGCTTTTAACTCCTCCAGCGACTCCTCGTGAAGTTCTTCGTCAGTTTTCCTGGGGGTGTCGTAATCCGTTGCCACTGCTCTCACCTACTTCCTCAGTTCCTGTAATTGCTCTAACGCTGCGCATAATGACCTACTTATGGAGGCAGTACTCGCTTCAACACGCCGGCAGGGGTATTTATTCCACCGGCGGAATTAACTGCGCTATCTGCTGGGCCAGCCCCCCATCAACGCGCGCGCGGATTGCAGTGCCCTCTGCAAGGTATTCCTCGCTGATAATCTCACCGCGTTCATGGATTGCGTTTACAAGATCGCCGCGGTCATATGGCACCACTGTAGTGATCTCAACGCGAGGTCTTGGCAAAGAGCTCTCAATAGCGCGAATAAGACCAGCTATGCCAAAACCAGTGCGAACTGAAAAAGCATAACTATTGGGTTCTTTACGGAGAATTTCCATCACTATTTGCGGGTCGGCAATGTCGACTTTGTTGATTGCAATAATTTCTGGAATCTGGGTTCCACCGATTTCATCGATTACTTGGCGTACTGCGCGAATTTGTTCAAATGGATCTTGGTGTGAGCCATCAACAACATGCACTATGAGATCAGATTGTGAAACTTCTTCCAGCGTTGATCTAAAAGCATCAATCAATTGATGCGGAAGATGTCTAACAAAACCGACTGTGTCAGAGAGGGTATAGATACGTCCATCGCTAGTGAGGGACTTGCGAACGGTTGGATCTAGCGTTGTAAAGAGCGCATTTTCAACTAGAACACCGGCGTTAGTTACTTTATTTAGGAGAGAGGATTTGCCAGCATTTGTGTAACCAACAATTGCAACCGATGGAATATTGTTGCGGCGCCGTTCTTGCCGTTTCGTATCGCGCGAGATTTTCATTTCAGCAATTTCGCGACGTAGTTTTGTCATCTTCTCTCGAATGCGTCGTCGGTCTGTTTCAATTTTAGTTTCACCGGGCCCGCGACCACCGATACCTGCTCCTGCCGCAGCACGACCACCAACTTGGCGTGAAAGTGAATCGCCCCAACCACGAAGTCGCGGTAAAAGATATGAGATTTGCGCTAACTCAACTTGGGCTTTGCCTTCCTTGCTCTTGGCATGTTGGGCGAAAATATCCAAAATCAACGCAGTTCGATCA
Organism: Candidatus Planktophila sp.; assembly: GCA_038905755.1. Lineage (GTDB taxonomy): Bacteria > Actinomycetota > Actinomycetes > Nanopelagicales > Nanopelagicaceae > Planktophila. The sequence goes on along the minus strand of JBCKHR010000005.1, from coordinate 30,037 downwards.
ACGACTTTTACTTTAACTCTCTCTTCAAGTTGGCGTAACTGCGATGGCGAAAGTTCACCATCGCAAATAACGGTATCTGCACCAGTGCTTGCCACAACTTCCCTTAACTCAGTAACTTTTCCTGAACCAATATATGTTGCGGGATCTGGTTTATCTCTTCGCTGAATAAGCCCAGCTAGCACCTCTGATCCAGCAGTCTGGGCAAGTGCTTTCAATTCCGCCAAAGAATTTTCGGCCATTTGCGCGGTGCCTTCGGTCCAAACACCGACTAAAACCACTCTTTCAAGCTGAAGTTGGCGGTATTCAGCCGAAGAAATATCTTGTAATTCCGTGGAGAAACCTTTGACCCGTTTGAGTGCATGTCGGTCGGCTAAATCAGGTTGAGATGAAACTTCACTTTCGCTTTCACTCTCATCGAATGCGGCAGCAACACGTGCGCTTTCGCGAAGAAGTGCTTCGAAAGTATCCTCATTCCTTCCGAAGTCAGTCAACGAGATACTCCGAAATATCATGCTCGCTAATTAAAATTGCAGGGCCAATTAAAACCGCATTTGAGTGCCCATCAATTTCGACTTCTAAACGCCCCCCTGGTGGATAAATAACCCAACGGCTGGGGAGTTTCTGCTTTAAATGTACTGTGGCAGCTAGCGCAACTGCACACGTTCCGGTACCGCATGAGCGCGTTTCACCGCTTCCGCGTTCGTATACCCGCATTTTCAATTCATTCTCACTTACAACTTCCACGAATTCCACATTTGCACCCTCAGGATAACTATCTTTTGGCCGCACAACCGGTGGATCGTTCATAACTCCGACTTCATCCAAATTCTCTACGAAAACCACCGCATGTGGATTGCCAACGCTGATGTTATATCCGCGCCATATCTGTCCGTTGGTGGCTGCAGTAATTTCTTCTTCCTCGTCGAAAACTTTCCCCATATTTACTGAGATATCACCTGCTGCTGGAACACGTAAATGTTTGATGCCATCTCGAGTGTCGATAGCAAAAATACCTTCCGGTTGGTAGCCCTTTGCAACTAAATAGCGCGCCATCACTCGAATCCCGTTACCGCACATTTCGGCGAGCGAACCATCAGAATTTCGATAATCCATAAACCACTTATCGTTTCGCTTAATAATTCGGATTAGTCCATCTGCGCCAATTCCGCTTTCACGATTGCAAATAGCCGCAGTCTGCGCCGTCGTTATGGATTGAATACCTTCGGGGTCATAAACTAAGACGAAGTCATTTTCTGTGCCGTGCCCATATGTTGCAATCACTATCTGAGTTTAACTCTCAAAAGCAGCGCGCACGATTTCTAGCCGGTTCTGATTAGGTGAAATCCATTGAATTCGCCCATCGCGAGAAAACCATGTTTCTTGCCTACGGGCATATTGACGCGTAGCACGCTTAGTATCTTCTTTCGCTTCACTTTGACTCATTCGCCCGTCCAAATAAGCAATCACTTGCGAATAACCCAGCGCCCGTTGGGCAGTTCTACCTTCTGTAATGCCAGCAATTAAGAGTTGTTCAACTTCTTTAACCAAGCCTTCTTCCCACATCAACTCAACCCGATCATCAATGCGAGAAGAAAGTTTCTCCCGATCCATGGATAAACCAAATTGCTTAGCGTTTGGATACCGAGAGCTATCTCCTCTCGGTAGATTGGCAGTAAAAGGTTTCCCTGTTATTTCAATAACTTCCAAAGCTCGAATAACTCGGCGCACATTTGCCCGATCAATGGCTAGCGCCGCAGCTGGATCTAGCTTCTCTAACCGTTGGAAAAGTACATCAATGCCTAACTTTTCTGCTTCGGCGGTAAGGGCGCCCCTAATTTCAGGATCAGTATCTGGAAAATTTAAGTCATCCAAAATCGCTTTTATATAGAGGCCAGTTCCGCCCACGATGAGAACATGGGCACCGCGGTTGCCTATCTCTGAAATCTTCTCGCGCGCAAAACTTTGATACCAAGCCACCGTTGAATCTTCATTGACTTCTAGCAGATCTAGCCCGTGATGAGAAATCCCTCTCCGTTGATTCAGAGGTACTTTGGCGGTTCCAATATCCATGCCTCTATAAAGCTGCATCGAATCTGCGTTGATGATTTCCGCTTTAATCTCTTCGGCCAATTCCAGCGCTAGCTCACTTTTTCCAGTTGCCGTTGCTCCACAAATTACAAAAACACTCATCTCGAAAATTGCGGCATTCCCAGGAGAATTGGTTCTGGTCCGCGCACTTCATTCCGTAATTGATGAGCATCTCCCCCGCGAGTTGCACGAAGAGAGAGCACATCACCAATCAAGTAGTGCGCAGAAGCATCAGTAATCTTAACTGTTAGAACATCACCTGCGCGGGCTGCACTTTCACTTGCAAAATGTACAAGTCGAAAATCTTCGCTCCGTCCCGTCATGCGCGCAAAGGATGAATCTCGCCGCCCTTGGGAATCTGCAACCATCACTTGCATGGTGCGGCCAATAGCTTCTTGGTTTACGGAGAAAGAAATATTCTGTTGATGTCCGTGCAGACGTGTATATCGTTCGCCAACGATGGCGGGCGGTATCTGGTCAGGCATAACGGCTGCAGGAGTCCCGGGTCTAATTGAATATTTATATGTATAAGCCGAAGCAAAACGCGCCTGGGTACAGAGATCAAGAGTGGCTTGGAAATCTTCTTCGGTCTCCCCTGGGAAGCCGACAATGATGTCGGTGGTAATCGAAGCTTCTGGCATTGCCGCTCGAACGCGATCTAGAATTCTTAAGTAACGATCGGTGCGATACGAACGACGCATATTTTGCAGAATCCGATTTGAACCAGATTGCAACGGCATATGTAAATGTGGCATTACATTTGGCGTCTGCGCCATTACATCGATTACATCGTCAGTGAAATCTCGTGGGTGAGGAGAGATAAAACGGACGCGCTCAAGACCATCAATTTCTCCGCAACTGCGCAGCAAATTCGCAAAAGCGTGGCGATCGCCAAAATCCACGCCATATGCGTTTACATTCTGTCCCAGGAGAGTAATTTCGATAACGCCTTGATTGACTAACATTTTAATTTCCTTCAATATGTCAGCCGCGTTTCGATCTTTTTCAATTCCTCGCAAAGTTGGAACTATGCAGAAAGTACAACTGTTGTTACAACCTACTGAAATCGATACCCAAGCTGAAAATGCAGAGATCCGGCGGGCGGGTAAAGTTGATGGGAAATGCTCTAACGCTTCAAGAATTTCGATTTGCGAAACTTCTTCAATTCGGGCTCTCTCTAATAAAACTGGCAGCGAACCTATGTTATGGGTGCCAAAAACCACATCCACATATGGGGCTCTTCTAAGAATTTCACCTTGATCTTTCTGGGCTAAACAACCTCCAACGGCGATCTGCATAGATGGATTAGCTTTCTTTATGGGAGCCAAGAAACTCAAATTCCCATATAACTTGTTATCGGCATTCTCGCGGACTGCGCAGGTGTTAAAAACTACGATATCGGCTTGAACTCCAGGGGCAACTGGAAGAAAACCGGCCTCATCTAAGAGACCGCTAATTCGCTCTGAATCATGCACATTCATTTGACAGCCATATGTTTCGACTGAATATGTGCGGGTCATGGCGCCCAGCCTAATAGGTCAATTAGATAGGTAAGACCGAAATCTCTAAGCTCTCGCGATTTACGACCATGATCTGATGATTATCTAGACTTACCCAGCCCGCTTGATCCCATCCCGTTGAGGCAACAATGACGCTCTTTCCATCGCTTTTATACTTTAGTTCGTAATAATCAGCAGCGCCAAAATCAGGCTTCCTTAAAGGGTCATGCTCGCATATGACAGCCATAAACTTTTCATTCATGAGCATTGCATTAATACTCGAGTAGTCAGCGCTCTCTTTAATAATTCTCATCCCTGATTGGATGCCTTCGACTAATCCAAATCTCTCTATCTCGGTGAGCAAGAGAAAAAAGTAGGACTCGCTATCAGTATTGCCAGTAATTTTCCCAAGAAAGTGCGGTGCAATAAAAGCATTGAGCGCATCGGAAGGATAGATCGCGCCATTATGAATAAAGGAATACTCCATATGAGTAAATGGATGTGCATTATTTTCTGAGACCGGCAAACCCTTTGTTGCCCAACGCAAATGTAAGAGCGCTCCATCTGATTCAGAACGAGATAGCGCTAAATCAAATTGATCACTGGTAGCTGCCTGCTCTGCCGCCTTATCAAGACGTGCTTCTGTATCATCTTTATTGATTGTAGCTATTCCCCAGCCATCGCAATGGATAGATGAAAGTTTAATAAAATTAGAAAATGCCGGACCCGCCAGCGTGGAAAAGTGGCTCTTATCTTCACTAACATAACCCATCAATCTACACATGTGGGCAATTATATCTTTTAGAAAAGAAAGAAACCCCGTGCTCTTCGCGCGGGGTTTCTAAGCACTACTCGTCGGATAGCCGAGACCGCGACCAGAGGATCGCGGCCCCAACTACAGTACGACTTTAGGCTATGTCTTTCCCGACGTGCTCCTGCGCGAACTTCTCCTCTGGCGACAGGACCAGCCGATGCCGACTGACCAACACGAAGTAGATGATGCCGACGGCAAACCAGCCGGCCACCCAGAGCACGCCCCGGGTATAGGCCGGGTCGCCAGTGAGTTGGACATACAGCGTTACGGCGGCGATGATCATAGTCAGCACCGCTCCGCCGATACCCAGCGGGCTGCGGTACGGCCGGTCGAGATGCGGCATCTTCTTGCGCAACAGGATGAACGAGAGCGCTTGCAAGAAGTAGGAGAACATCGCGCCGAAGACCGCCATGTTCAGCAGCATGCCGCCGATGGCGGTGCCGGCGCGTGACTCGCCCAGACCGAACCAGAGCAGCAACATCACTGTCAGCCCTAGCACGCTGCCCATCACCATCGCCACGTACGGGGTTTTGCGCTTACCGTGAGTGACCGAGAGGAACTGCGGGAAATAGCCGGCTCGGCTAAGCGAATAGATCTGCCGACCCTTGGCGAAGATAATCGTGTGGAAACTGGCGACCAAGCCCAGCACTGCGATCAGGGCCAGACCGCGGGCGAAGCCATCGCCGTAGATAGCCTTGAAGCCGTCCAGTAGCGGTTCGCCCGACTGCCCGAGCGCATGCGAACCAACGCCGATCACGGCCGGATTCAGCCAGAGAATCATCAGTGCCGAGACGATCAGTGTGAACATGCCCCAGATAATGCCCCTGGGCATGTCGCGCTTTACATCAACCGACTCCTCAGCGGTCAGCGGCAGTTGCTCGATGGCCAGGAACAACCAGACCGCGAACGGCATCGCTGCCAGCACGCCGGCGATGCCCATCGGTAGAAACGGGCCGCCACCCTCCGCAAGTTTGACGCCATCCGCACCGACATCCATCGCCCAGCGGCTGAAGTCGATGTTGGGCAGGGCGCTCACCCAGAAGACCACCAGAGTGGCCAGCGCCGTCACGGTTATTACCACCGCAATCTTGAGCGACTGCTCCACGCCTAGGATGTTCAGGCCCACAAAGATTAGGTAAAAACCGATCCACCAGAGCGGCTGAAGGCTGGTGGGGGTGTCGAAGATGCTGCCCATGTAACTGCCGATGAAGAATACGATCACCGCTGGAGTCAGCACATACATGACATTTTCGGCCAGTCCGGTGATATAGCCGCCCCAAGGACCCATGGTGCTACGCGCAAATGAGTAGGCACCACCGGTATGCGGCAGCGCCGGCGACATTTCGGCGAGCGAAAAAGTCAGACCCAAGTACATCACCGCGATGAGAATCGCGGCGATCAGCATGCTGCCCCAGCCATTGGCCAGACCCAGGTTCCAGCCCGAGAAATGGCCGGAAATAACCGCGCCCACTCCTAGCGCCCATAGTGACCCCACCCCGGCATAGCGGCGCAGTCCACGTTTATCGAAGTAGGCCTGATCGACCTTGGTGTAGCTAACTCCAGATTGTTTGCTCATAGTCCCCCCCAAGAATTGGCTCCGAATTGCTTTGGTACTACCCGTGCTCACGGCATCGTGGAGCTTGGCCAACGCCCGTGTTAGTGCCTATATAGTGCACCAAAATTGCAAATCAGAGAAGGACATTCAAAGGTTTTTCAATGAATTTTTAACGCACTTGCCGAAGTAGCTTGTTCCAACGCCTCCTCAAAGAGAGCGCTACCGAAAGCGCTTTGTGCGTCTTCGTATTTTCTAGCGCCCCATTCCCAAAAATCGAAGTCTATGGTTGAAACGGAACTCGGGATTGAGGCCCATAAGGTCCAGCCGTACTTTGCCAGCTGGGCGTAAAGCCAAGCGCGGGCCAACTTATCTGGGCGAGGTTTGCCGAACCAAATGAGATGATTGGACCACTACTGTTGCGCTGACCGATTGAATTCACCCCCATTTCGCGAGCATATTAGATGAGTCTTGTCGAGGGTAGTCGTATTCAAATTTTTAAACTAGATTTGTTTAATGTCGCAAGTGTCTCGAAGAATTTTCCTTTACTTAGTAGCTAGCTTCATTCCAAGTATATTTAATGAAACTGCTGAGGCTGCTAAAAGTAAGAAAAAAATTAAGAGGAAAGCGACCCCAGTACCGTCACCTAAGAAATCAACTCCTTCTCCCTCGCCGACGAAGAGTGCAACAAGTTCACCTTCGCCATCTCCTTCGCCATCAAAAACAGCCGAAGGTGTTTTTATTGCAAAGAGTGCTGACTTAGAATTTCAACAGACCAAAGTTTTTTCAATCAAGGATTCCTTCGGAATTTCAAGTAATTATTCATTAACGCGAACCACTAAAGGGGTTGTTGCATTCGATATGACTTGCACACATGCTGGGGCACCAACATTTCTCAAAGGGCCTGAACTACATTGCCCAGCACATGGCTCCATCTTTAATCCGGAGTTTGGAAGCGTGATTAGGGGCCCTGCAACTGAGCCACTCAAGTCTTACCCAACAATAGAATCCGCGGGCGAAATCCGAATTATTATTCCTTAATTTTGTAACCTCTAGGACATTTAGGATTTGTTCCTGTTACTTTGATGGTTTTCTCATTTTTGACACAGGTAATGGTCTTCCTCACGCGGCCCGTAGTTTTCTTAACCTCTGCAGGCGTGCTAGAAGGCGTAGGCGATGGCGTGCTAGAAGCTGATTGACTTGGTGATGGTGGTGATGGATCGGGCATTTTTTCGTACATGACTGTACCAATCCCAGCTGCTACCGACTTTGGGAAAGAAGTTGGAAGAGGTGTGTCAGAAAGATGCTTTAAAACTGAAAGTACTTCTGGGCGGAAGTTCGGGAATATTTTTTCCACGCCTTCTGCTGATACCCCTGCACGACGAGTAAGAATTTCACTCAACACACTTCTATAGTCTGTAGTTACAACCAAATCTCCATCTTTCAATTGCTTTTCATCTAATCCGGGGAACCGCCCGTGAATCTTTCCACCATTGATGCCACCACCAGCTATGAACATGCTGCCGCCCCATCCATGTTCAGTTCCGTTAGATTGATTGACATCTACTCGACGGCCAAATTCAGTAACTGTAACGAGCGTGACACGCGACCATAAAATTCCTAAGTCCTCACGAAGTGCAGAAATTGACCCAGCAAGATCTGATAACGAATTGGTTAGCCATCCGTTTTCAAGTGTTCCCATATTTGCATGCATGTCCCAATCGCCCGCAAATTCAACGTCTACCGCTCGTACACCAATTCCAGCTTTCAGAAGTGCAGCCACATCCTTTAAGCGATCGCCCGTACCACTTCCTGGATATTTCACAGTGCTTCTCTGTGCTCCAGCACGCGCAATCAAATCCAGAGCTCGAATCGTTGATTTAGCTTGATCAGCCCAGGGGTTGCTCCAGCGTCCATGTGTCTCGTCGATGAAACCAGAGATATCTTCAGGTCGATATCCAAAAATTCCCTCTAGTTTGAAATTGTCGAGACCATTAACTGAAACGGACGACTGTTTTCCACCAAGTAGTTGTTTTGTTGTTGAGCCTAATCCAACTGCTTGAACTACCGAACCAGTTCCAGCGACATCAAGAAAACGTGACATCCAACCAGAACGTTTGTTCTTCTCACCATAGGCTGCATATGCAACATCAGATATTTCATCAAAATGGCTCCGCGAATGTGTAGGAGCTCCAACCGTATTTATAATCGCAAGTTCTTTTGCTTCCCATAGCGGCATCAATCTCTTTAATGCTGGGTGAAGACCAAAATCGCGATCCAAAGGAATAAGACTTGAATTAGGTATAAAGATCTGACCACGAGCTTTTCTCATCAAATTCTCGTCAGTTGGGACGACTGCACTCAAACTGTCGAATCCACCACGTAGAACTAAAATTATAACAACATCAGGAACTTCAGTAGTTGAAGCAGCAAATGAATATCTCACGCCATTTGCAGAAAGTATCGTTATCCCACCAAAAAGAGTTAAACCTTGCAAAAATTGTCTACGCGTAAACCCTTCGCGACCTTCCGGACAACGAGCGATTGCTTCTTCGGTATTCATCGTAAACTCCAAACAGGTAGCTGGATTACTAAGCGAGCGATTAAAGCGATAATCTCCCGGCGCAATCTTTGAAGATCGGGGCTTATGCCGTAAGTTTTAGCAATCGCATTAGAAATTGCTGTGCGATCTGAACGTCCCAGCTCACTAAAAAGTAAAGATTGCGAAATACGATCTATAAGGCTGTCTACACTCTCGCTAGCATCAGGAGTGTAGATTTCTTGCCAGGCAGGTTGATTCCATGTAGTACCGCGAACAAAATTGCTATAGATATTCCATCGCACAAGTTGAGCATTTGAATTTACCCAAGCGGAAGCAACATCGGCATAGCCATCCGGAAATGGCCACGAAAGTGGGGCATGACCTAATTGAGTGAGCTCTCCAGAAACGATTCGTGATTCAACAGGAAAGTCTTGAGTTCTACCCTTCAAGACGCCTAAATTTGAAAAATTAGGCCAAACTTTTAAAGCCCTTGCTACGGATATGTAATCTTCCCCTGGCCGCTTAAATTTTGTGCCAACTGATTTCGAAAAATCCGGATGTCTTAAAACTGCACGCAAAGTCGATTGGATGTCACCTTTTGAAGAGGTGAAAACTGAAGCAATATCGTTTATGAATTTGTCAGATGGCTCGTCTCTGACAAATCTACGCCCCAATTTCAAGGCAATAGTTTTAGCCGTCTGTGGATGTGAAACCAAGTAGCTGTTGAGAGATTTTATTGCAGGCAATACTTGGCTCGCTGAATTAACTGATCCCTCCCAGCCCATTATTTTAAATGTACCGAAATTTTGGCGCTCCACGTGTAACATTGTTTGAAAAGGCGGAACATCAATTAAAGTCTTTTCGCCAACGATATTAAAGTCTTTTCGCCGGGCGTAATATCTAGTTGGCCACTTCACGCGCAGCCCTGAGAATAGTTTAGAAGCACTTATTACATCATCCTGGGTATAACCTGATTTCGGCGTTACGGTATGAAGTTCAAGAAGCTCGCGGCTGTAATTTTCATTCGGAATTTGCTTAGCACTTAATTCACCGTCTAGATAGACAATCATCGCAGGATGAATTGCAGAAGCGTTGAGCATATCCTCAAAATTTCCTAAAGCATGAGCGCGAATTACATTTTTGTTCCAGTCATTGGTGTGCCAATCAAGCAGCTCATCTTTAAGACCTTCACCGACCGATGTGATATTGAAGTGGTCATGCCAAAACTCAACCATCATTTCGTATATCTGGCGGTTAGAGTGCGCCTGACTAATTACGGTATACAGATGAAGGATTTTTATAGACATTCGATCTGAACTGAAGAGTGAAGATAAAGGCTGAAGACTCTCGTCTTCAGCTAATTTCCAATACAAGTTAACATCTTTATGTACAAAATCGAACATTTTCCACTTGGCAAGAAATTCATCTAATTTTTGATCGGGAACTGAACTGTAATTTAATTGATTCTCAAACCAAGCATCTACCCCAATCCTACGTACTTCATCTACTAATTCAGGAGTTGGGCCATAAGTAAATCTCTTTAACGCATGGATTACCGGATCCCTAGAAGGCGCGGTAGCACCAGCTAGCCAAGTAGACTCCATAAAAAAAGCGTACTCTAACTAAGCGTAAAATCGAAGGCATGGCGGTGCTGAAGTAACTTGTTCCAACATCTCCTCAAAAAGAGCGCTGCTGAAAGCGCTTTGCGCGTCTTCGTATTTTCTAGCGCCCCATTCCCAAAAATCGAAATCTAAGGTTGATGCCGAACTTTGAATCGATGCCCAGAGCGTCCAGCCATATTTTGCGAGCAAGGCAAATAACCAAGCCCGTGCAAATTTTTCAGGTCTCGATACCCCGTAATAAGCAGTGACCAGTTCTTCTAACTTTTCCAAATCTAGAAAAGCTTCGGCCCAAATATTGCCTAATTCAAAACAAGGATCGTTGTTGCCAGAGTATTCATAATCAATTAACCAAATCTTTTGACCATCGTCGATAAAATTACCCGGTAGTAAATCATTGTTGCAGGGCACTGTCCCTTCAGCTAGAACCGCAAGTGCTTTTGCAATTTTGCCGATATGTATTTCATAATCGCGATAGCGATCTGGCAATCTAAAGCCGCGCTCATGGACTACTTTTAAATAACGCGCTTGTACCTTAAACATGTCGAACTCATTAACAAATCGCCGCGATGCGTGAAGCATCCTGCAACTCTGCGCGATTCGGTCTAGATTTTGCGATACATCTTCGGCGCTATAAGTTCGCCCCGGAAGAAAGCCGATAACAAGTAAACCTTTTCCGGGTAAATAGTCATAAACAGGGGCTCCTATGAGATTTGCCGCTGCGCGTTTGGAATTTTCATACTCACTCTCACGGTTAATTGCCAGTAACGAAGAGTCATTACTTGAGATGCGCGCCACATATTTACCAGAGTTTGTTTCAACCAAAATGTTTCGATTGGTCAAACCGCCTGAGAGTTCAGATATTGAGGTTCTGGAAAGTAAACGCGGAACTTGATTTAGGAGATCTCCGAAAAGAAGCTCTAACTCGCTTTCGGTTTTATTCACCTCAATAGGATACATTTCAAACATGCCTGAAAGTAAAATCCCAACCCGTGCGCGAGTCGTCATAATCGGTGGCGGTGTTGGTGGAACTTCACTTGCCTATCATCTGACCCAAATGGGCGAACGTGATGTAATCCTCCTTGACCGGAACGAACTTTCCAGCGGATCGACTTTCCACTCGGCCGGCTTAGTCGGTCAATTAAGGGCAGACCCAACGCTAACAAAGATGAATATGCACTCAGTTGAGCTTTACCGCCAACTTGAGAAAAGCGAGACTCCCCCAAGTTGGCGAGAATGCGGAAGTATCAAATTAGCATCGAGCGCGGAACGAATGGAAGAAATTCGCCGACAGATTGGTTGGGCTCGAACTTTTAATTTAGACCTTCAAGAGATTTCACCGCAAGAGGCACAAGATCTTTTCCCACTAATCGATTTAACTGGAGTAGTTGGTGCTTGTTACATGGCAACCGATGGACAAGTTGATCCCTCGCAATTAGTTAGCGCACTGGCAAACGGTGCTCGCAAAAGCGGTGCCACAATTCTAACCCACACCCGCGTTTTGAATATTGAAACCACGAATGGCCGAGTCTCGAAAGTCAAAACTGATAAGGGCGACATTGAATGTGAGATTGTTGTTAACTGCGGTGGGATATTCGCACCAGAAATTGCTCGCATGCTCGATGTACGGATTCCAATTGTTCCGATGAGCCACCAATACATGATCACCGATAATTTCTTGGACCCAACCGCCCCACTATTGCCCTCACTGCGTGATCCGGATAATTTAATTTATTTCCGACAAGAAGTTCAAGGTTTGCTCATGGGTGGATACGAACGAAATTCAAAAGCTTGGACGGCGGATTTTAGCTCTTATGATGAAATCCCAGCAAATTTCAATAACCAACTCTTGCCAGAGGATTGGGATCGATTCGAAGAAATTGCAGCAAATTCGCTCAAACGCGTGCCACGGATGAATGAACTTGGAATTAAGAGTTTCATCAATGGCCCAGAAGGTTTCACTCCCGATAACGAATTCTGCCTCGGAGAAACCGAAGTGGGAGGCTTCTTTGTTGCCGCAGGTTTTTGTGCACACGGAATCGCTGGCGCTGGTGGAATTGGAAAAGTTATGGCGGAGTGGATCATTGCTGGCGAACCAACAATGGATTTATGGCATATGGATATAAGAAGATTTGGCCCCTCATATCGCAGTCCTGATTACACACTCAAGCGCGTTAAGGAAAATTATGAGGCTTACTACGATATTCACTACCCTGGCGAAGAGAGAGAGGCTGCTCGCCCACTAAAAACCTCTCCTGTATATACCTGGCATAAAGAAAATGGCGCAGTCTTTGGTGAGAAATCTGGCTGGGAACGCGTCAATTACTACGCGCGCCACCAAGGTGATGAATCACTACGTCCTTATGGTTGGGCGGGGAAACATTGGTCTAGCGCAACCTCGGTCGAACATCACGCCACCCGCAATAGCGCCGGCCTCTTTGATGAGTCCAGTTTCGCAAAATTTGAAGTTAAAGGGTCCTGGGCCGCTCAATTCCTAAATTTTGTATGCGCTAATAACGTGGTTCGAGGTGATGGCCGCACGACATACACCCAAGCTCTCAACAGTGGCGGTGGAATCGAATCTGACTACACAGTTACTCAAATCAACGGCGATGAATTCTTTATTGTCACTGGAACAGCATTTGCCACCCATGATTCCGGTTGGCTTAGAAAACTTGCCCGTGAATATGGTTATACGGATGTATCGATCGAGGATGTGACCTCCAAACTGGCATGCTTTGGAATCTGGGGTCCGCGCTCGAGAGAGGTTCTTCAAAAACTGACCTCCTTTGACTTAGACCATAAAGCCTTTCCTTTTATGCACTCACGTGAAATGGAGATCGCTACTTATAAAGTGCGAACCACTCGCATCACATATGTTGGCGAACTCGGATACGAAATTTATCTTCCAGTTGAAAACGGTCTAGCTCTCTGGCAATCCATCATTGATGCAGGAAAAGAATTTGATCTTCGAACATGCGGTTATCGCGCGATCGAATCACTACGGCTAGAGAAAGGTTATAGGGCTTGGGCGGGCGAGATTAATACTGAGACCTCCCCTTTTGAAGCGGGGTTAGATTTTGCCATCGATATGAGTAAAGAGAGTTTCATGGGTAAAGCAGCGCTAAGTAACTTTGAATTAACTCGAAAATTAGTTGCGATCACTTTCGATGATATTCGCTCCGTGCCTTTAGGTAATGAAGCGATAGGTAAAGATGGTGAAATTATTGGTCGCGTAAAAAGCGGCGGGCAGGGCTATACGATCGAAAAAGCTATCGGTTACGCGTATTTACCACTCAAATACGCAGTTGTTGGCACGAGTATCGAGGTTGAATTTTTTGGAGAGTGGAAAGTTGGCACAATCACGGGGGAACCCCTCTTCGACCCTAATAATTTAAAAATTAAACGGTAATAAAGCGCTGCCACTCACCTCTGGCTACCCAAAGCGCGCTTTCTTTGACAGGATACGCGCAACTACGTTCAATCGATGAAAGGCAATTAAATGGATACCGCAACTCCACCTCTCTCGGTCGAGGCGCTAAAAGAGGCCATCGAAAAGGGAACAATCGACACAGTCGTTGTTGCTATGACTGATATGCAAGGACGGCTCGTAGGAAAGCGAATCCATGGTCAATTTTTCATTGACGAAGTTTTAAAACATGGCACCGAAGGTTGCAACTATCTCCTAGCCGTCGATATGGAGATGAATACTGTGCAAGGTTATGAAATGTCATCGTGGGAGCGTGGCTATAGCGATTTCGCGCTCATCCCAGATTTAAACACGTTACGTTTAATTCCTTGGCAAGAGGGCGCTGCTATGGTGCTCGCCGATGTGCAATGGCTCGACCATACCGATGTGGTAGCTTCTCCGCGCCAAGTGCTCCGCAAGCAGATTAAAGCCCTAGCTGACACTGGCATGAAAGCTATGTGCGGAACCGAACTTGAATTTGTGCTCTTTAATAACACATACGAAGAGGCTTGGGATATGGCCTATCGCAATTTAACTCCTGCCAATCAATATAACGTCGACTACTCAATCTTGGGCGGATCGCGTGTTGAGCCTTTGTTGCGCAAAATTCGCTTGGGAATGGCTGGTGCCGGCTTAACGGTGGAATCGGTAAAAGGTGAATGTAATTTTGGTCAACATGAGATTGCTTTCAAATATTCAGATGCGCTCTCTAACTGCGATAACCATGTAGTTTATAAAAATGGTGCGAAAGAAATATCCGCGCAAGAAGGTTACGCACTTACTTTCATGGCAAAACCAAATGCGAAAGAAGGCAACTCTTCCCATATTCACCTCTCTTTCCGTGGCTTAAACGATGAATTGGTCATGTGCGATGAAGAGGATAAAGATCATGGCATGAGCGATATTGGCCGCCAATTTATTGCAGGCCAGCTCAAGCATATGCGTGAACTTTCACTACTTTTCGCGCCAAACATCAATTCATATAAGCGATATGTACCTGGTTCTTTTGCCCCAACTGCTATCCGTTGGGGCCGCGATAACCGCACTTGTGCTTTCCGATTAGTGGGCCGTGGCGTAGGTTTACGTTTAGAAAACCGCATATCTGGTGGCGATGTCAATCCATACATGGCAGTTGCTGGAATCATCGCTGCTGGCATTGATGGGATTAAGGAGAAGTTAACGCTCGAGCCAGCTTTTACTGGAAATGCTTATGTATCTGATTCAGCGCGCGTACCTTCTTCCATACAAGAAGCCCTCGCGCTCTGGGAAAATAGCGCGTGGATTAAGGAAACTTTTGGCGGGGAAGTACAAGCGCACTATGCAAATATGGCTCGCGTTGAAATTGCTGCATACGGAAAAGCAATTACAGATTGGGAACTCTTCCGCAACTTCGAAAGATCTTAAGTCGTGACTACCTCATACGATGTAATTAATCCTGCCACCGAAACCCTTGTTCGCAACGTCGGGCACCTCGATTTAGAAGCAACCGATGGCGTTATCGCTAAGGCTGCTAAAGCTTTCCAGAGTTGGAAGCACCTTGCGCCTGGAGATCGCGCAAAGCTACTACGTAACTTTGCGCAAGTGATTGCTGACCATAAAGAGGAGTTAGCAACTCTTGAAATCGTTAACTCAGGACATACCCGCGGAAATGCGCTCTGGGAAGTCGATAACGTCGTCAATACTTTGATGTACTACTCAGCTGCTCCAGAACGTCTATTCGGTCGGCAAATCCCAGTAGCTGGTGGAATCGACATAACTTTCAAAGAGCCGCTCGGCGTTGTGGGAGTTATCGTCCCATGGAATTTCCCTATGCCAATTGCCGGTTGGGGTTTTGCGCCAGCACTTGCTGCAGGAAATACCGTTGTGCTAAAACCTGCCGAGTACACACCTTTAACGGCAATGCGCATCGGTGAATTAGCTCTTCTAGCTGGAATTCCGGGTGGTGTATTTAACGTTTTACCTGGCAAAGGTAGCGTGGTAGGAAATCGCTTTGTCACACATCCAACGGTCCGTAAAGTAGTTTTCACTGGTTCAACCAGCGTCGGAAAAGCCATCATGGCAGGTTGCGCAGATCAAGTTAAACGGATAACTCTTGAGTTAGGTGGCAAGAGCGCCAATATTATTTTTGCCGATGGCGATGTTGCAAAGGCTGCAGCTGGAGCCCCTGGCGCGGCCTTTGATAATGCAGGTCAAGATTGTTGCGCGCGTTCACGAATCCTTGTTCAACGTTCCGTCTTTGATTCATTCATGGAAGCCTTCGAGGTCGCAGTTAAGAACTTCCGAGTCGAAGACCCATCTCTGGCAACCTCTGAAATGGGACCGCTAATTTCAAAGAAGCAACTTGACGTTGTTCAAAGTTATCTCGATGAACCGATCGCCTTTACAGGTAGTGCGCCCAGCGGTGCTGGTTACTGGATGGCACCAACGGTCCTTATGCCAAAGGACGCTCAAGCTAGATCATGGCGAGAAGAAATTTTCGGGCCAGTAGTTTCCGTTCTTGCCTTCGAAGATGAGGCAGAAGCGATATCGATGGCTAATGATTCAGAGTATGGCCTCTCCGGTTCAATTTGGACTCGCGATATAGGCCGCGCGCTACGGGTTTCTCGCGCGATTGAGAGTGGAAACCTCTCGGTTAACTCCAATTCATCAGTTCGGTTCTGGACACCATTTGGTGGTTATAAGCAATCTGGTCTTGGTCGAGAGTTAGGTCCAGATGCACTTGATTCGTTTACAGAGGTAAAGAACGTCTTTATCTCTCAAGAGTAGAAAAAGGTAGGCACATGTCAGAACGTCTTGCAGGACGAGTCGCCGTAATTACAGGGGCTGGAAGTGGAATTGGTTATGCAACCGCTAAGCGCTTAGCCAGCGAAGGCGCAAAAATTGTAGCCGTCGATACAAACCCTGAGAGTGGCGCAAAAATTGCCCAAGAAACGGGTGGCATTTTCGTGAAAGCAGATGTGTCCAATTCTGCTGAAGTCGAAAATATGTACAAAGTTGCCTTTGACAGATATGGACGAATCGATATTGCTTTCAATAATGCAGGAATTTCTCCACCAGATGATGATTCCATTTTGACAACTAGTTTGGATACTTGGGAGCGCGTTAACCGAATAAACCTCACCAGCGTATTTCTTTGCTGCAAATACGTTATTCCCTACATGCAAAAAGCTGGCAAAGGTTCAATTATCAATACTGCATCTTTCGTTGCAACCATGGGCGCAGCAACTTCTCAAATTGCATACACGGCATCTAAAGGCGGAGTACTCTCAATGACTCGAGAACTCGGCGTTCAGTTTGCACGTGAAGGTATCCGAGTCAACGCTCTCTCCCCTGGACCAGTTAACACGCCACTTTTGCAAGAACTCTTTGCAAAGGATCAAGCACGTGCCGCACGTCGCTTAATCCATATTCCTATGGGTCGTTTTGCAGATGCAAGTGAAATTGCTGCAGCTGTAGCGTTCTTAGCTAGCGATGATTCTTCTTTTATAACCGCATCAAACTTCTTAGTTGATGGTGGAATTTCGGGAGCATATGTAACTCCGCTAGATAATTAAACTCGTTGAATCGGCGCGGTTGCGATTCGATCAAGAAATTGATCTACTAAATCGTAGCCGCGCTGATTTGCATTTGGTTCTTCATATTTAGTCTGAGCGCGTAAAACTTCTACATTTACACCTTCTGATTCCACTTCTAGGCATCCGCCATCCATGGCTAACCATTGATCCAATACGTTTAGGTCGATTTCTGGATGAAATTGCAGAGCTAAAGTTCGACCAAAAGTGAAAGCTTGCGAAGAAAGTGGGGTCCGTGCAATTTCGATAGCCCCCTCTGGCAATTGCCAACGATCCCAATGGTATTGAAACCAAGGTCCACGTGGAATAAGAACTTCATCATCACTCATAATGAGATACCAACCGAGTTCAGCTTTTGGCGCACGCGCGACAGATCCTCCCAGAACCCTCGCCATTAATTGCCCGCCGAAACAGATTCCCAAAATAGGAATACCAGCATTGTGAACTTCGCGGAGTTGCTCAATTTCTGGTTGCAACCAATTTCCGATCCGATCATCTTCCCACGCACCCCACGGTGCGCCCATAGGGACTACTACATCAAAATCTAAAAAATTTGGCCACCCAACTTTAACGTTTGGAGTATTGAAATTTGCCTCATCAACGATTTCGAAACGAGTGATTTCATACCCACGCTCTTTAAAGCGTTTCCAAATCGGCCCGCCTACGCTTACATGGTCATGTTCAATAAAAATAACGCGTTTAGACATGGTGGAATATTACTTGGTTAAACGAATTGGTTCTTGCCCTCGCGCAATGAGGCGTTCGAAGTGGCGCTCTAAATGTTCTCATTGAATTACGGTACGCCAGTTGCTCTG
The DNA here is from genome assembly GCA_038905755.1 of Candidatus Planktophila sp. Lineage (GTDB taxonomy): Bacteria > Actinomycetota > Actinomycetes > Nanopelagicales > Nanopelagicaceae > Planktophila. Next base: position 12,067 of record JBCKHR010000005.1, on the reverse strand, counting down.
TTACCCGCGAGGTTGAAAATTCTTTTTTGCTCTAATTTCGCCTTCAGTTATGCGCCACTTTGCTATTTCACCATGGTGACCGCTCAAAAGAATTTGCGGCACGGCGATATCTCGCCAAACTTGTGGTTTTGTAAAATTTGGATACTCAAGAAAGCCTTCGACCTTATGTGACTCCTCAACCAACGAGAGTGGATTTCCTAAAACTCCTGGAATCAGCCGGGTAATTGCTTCAATCATTACCAGGGCTGCAACTTCGCCTCCGCCTAATACATAATCACCGATTGAAATCTCATGGACGCGAACGTTCTTACTTTGAAAATCAGCGCCTTCATAAAACTGACGAACACGATCATCGATACCTTCATAGCGCCCGCATGCAAAAACTAATCGTTGCGAGAACGAGAACTCTTGCGCCATCCCTTGAGTAAATTTCTTACCTGCTGGAGTCAAAATGATTAAATCAGTATTTTCAACCATTAGCGGATCAAGGGCTTGACCCCAAACCTCTGGCAACATAACCATGCCCGCTCCACCGCCGTAAGGCGTATCGTCAACGGTGTTGTGGTTATCTTTGGCATTTTCGCGTAAGTCATGGATTTCTATCGAGAGCAGACCTTCATTTTGAGCTTTCCCTAGCAGGGAAAGTCTTAGCGGCTCAAAATACTCGGGGAAAATTGTTACTGCATGGATCTTCATCGGACTTCACCGATTATTTGAGGAGGATTAACAACTAATCGCTTACCATTAACATCCACAATTGGAACTAGCGCCTTAACAAAAGGAATCAAACGCTCACCATCACCAGTTTTTATCACTAATAAATCTTGACCTGGGCGATTTATAACATCGGTTACTTCACCGAAAAATTCACCGCTTTCCAAATGTGCGGCGCAGCCAATGAGTTGAAAAACATGATATTCATCTTCATTTTCGCTGGATTTATCAATATCTACTTCGGCGTAGAGCAAAGTATCTTTCAGTTTTTCGATTCCGTTGCGGTCGAATATGCCTTCGAAACCGAGGAGTAAAATTCCGTTATGTACTCGCCCAGTTGTAATGGTCAGAGTCCCAACCTTATCCGTCTGGACTTTCGCTCCTACAGTAAAACGGCGATCTGGATCATCAGTGCGGACTTCAATCGTCGCTTCACCAAGAATTCCGTGAGCGCGACCAATTCGTCCCACGAGTAAACGCATAGCGCGGCTTTAGTTAGCGCGCCTCGTCGGTCTCTATGAGATCGACGCGGATTGTGCGGCCTGCAAGCGCGCTTACAACAGTGCGTAGCGCTTTCGCAGTGCGGCCGTTACGACCAATTACTTTTCCGATATCTTCAGGATTTACACGGACTTCAAGAGTTGTTCCTCGACGGTGTGTGATTTCCTTAACGATGACATCGTCTGGATTATCGACGATTCCCTTAACTAAATGTTCTAGGACTTCATCCATCATTGTTATCCGACAACCGCTTCTGTTGGCGGTAATTCAATTACTGCTTCTGTTGGCGATACTTCAATTACAGCTTCCACTACGGGTGCTTCTTCAACAATTGGATTTGCTTTAGCAGTTAACTTCTCTTGTGCTCTCTTCTTAAGAGTAGTCGCGCCTTCTTTTGGTTCATCCATGGCTTGCTTAACTGCAGCTTCATAAGCAACGATTTTGCCAACCTTAGGTGCCGCCACACGAAGAGTGCCTTCGGTTCTTGGAAGACCTTTATGTTTTTGCCAATCTCCAGTTATTTTAAGAAGTACTTCTACTGCAGAAGTTGGGATGGCCCCTGTTCCGAGCCAATACAGAGCACGTTCTGAATTAATTTCAATTAGTGATGGTTCTTGTCCTGGTACATAGCGGCCAATTTCTTCAATCGAGAGACCGTTGCGCGCCTTACGTGAATCAGTAACAACAACACGGAAAAATGGTGTGCGAATTTTACCCATGCGCATTAAGCGAATTTTTGTAGCCAAGAAAGTTGTGCTCCTTGAAAAGTGTGCCGTATCAATTGCTCGCAGCGGGGTGCGCGTTCAATCAATCCAACTGTGGATTGTGGATGTTGGTTGGGGTAGAGGGCCCCATCAACAGGTACCCAATCTTGCCATGAGCGTGCCAAGATGAGAAATCGAGCTCTATCGCCCCTCTTCTAACGCTCGCTTCGCCGGATTTCCTGACTTCGACTTCTTTTTATTTGGGCTCGATGCCTGAGCTCTTGGCATCGCTGGCGCTCCCATCCCCGCCATCGATGGCGGCGCTCCACCGCTTCGAACCTGCTTCATCACTTTCTGCGCTGCGCTGAAACGTTCTACGAGTGAGTTAACTTCCGAGACTTTTCGCCCGCTCCCCAGCGCTATTCGTGCGCGTCGCGCACCATTGAGTACTTTCGGGTCTCGACGTTCGATTGGGGTCATCGATTGAACAACCGCTTTTGTACGAACTATCTCGCCTTCGTCAAAATTTTCGATTTGTTTCCTCATTGCACCAGTTCCCGGAAGTGCTCCTAAGAGTTTGGAGATAGAGCCCATCTTCGACATTGCTTGCAATTGTTCAAGAAAATCTTCCAGGGTAAAATCTTCACCGCTGGCAAATTTAGCTTCAAGTTTGGCCGATGTATCAGTGTCAAAAGCTTTCTTAACTTGTTCTGCCAGAGTTGCAATATCGCCCATTCCCAAAATTCGCGAGGCCATACGTTCTGGATAGAAAATATCAAAATCGGTTACTTTTTCACCGGTCGATGCGAACATGATCGGACGCTTTGTCATTGAAGCAATCGATAGCGCTACACCGCCTCGAGCATCACCATCTAATTTAGTGAGTACAACTCCATCAAAGCCCACTCCATCTAGAAATGCTTGCGAAGTTCGAACGGCATCTTGACCCATCATCGAATCGACAACAAAGAGAATTTCATCTGGTCTTACTGCATCACGAATTGCGATGGCTTCTTTCATTAACTCTTCATCGACTCCTAGACGTCCGGCAGTATCGATAATGACCATGTTGTATAACTTGCTCTTAGCAAATTCAATCCCAGCTTCTGCAACTTTTACTGCGTTACCTATCCCGTTACCTGGCTCAGGAGCAAAAACTGGAACACCAACACTTTCACCTACAACTTGCAATTGGGTGACGGCGCTTGGTCGCGCTAAATCTGCAGCTACCAGCAGGGGCGTATTTCCTTGCTCTGCATAAAACTTTGCTAGCTTTCCTGCCAATGTTGTTTTACCAACGCCTTGCAGACCTGCCAACATAATTACAGTTGGTGGGTTCTTAGCAAAGCGAACACGTCGGGTTGAACCTCCAAGAATTTCGATTAAAGAAGCGTTAACAATGTCGAAAATGGATTGGGCTTGATTTGTTCCTGCTTGAAGCTTTGGCAGAACTTCATTGGATTTGCTCTGAATTGTTTCGACGAATTCCTCAACAACGCTAAGTGCTACATCTGATTCAAGGAGAGCTTGGCGAATTTGTGCACAAACTTCTTCGATATCGCTACTAGATAGCTTGCCTCGACTACGTAACGCGCTAAAAGCTCCGCTAAATCGCGAAGTCAACGTTGCAAACATGAGCGCAATCCTACTTCAAGGTTTATAGCAACTTATTCGCGACCTATCCACGTGATGAGCTACTCATTTCATAAGCACTTTCAGCGTGTTCGCTGAGATCGATACCTTCGATTTCATTACCTCGCTTAACGCGGAAACCAATGGTCTTCTCGAGAATGAAACCGAGAATTAAAGTTACGCTAAAGGAATATAACGCCACAATGCCAACACCAAAAGCTTGCTTTCCAAGTGGATCCAAACCTCCACCGTAGAGCAAACCGTCTAAACCTACGCTGTTAACAACGCTTGTTCCGAAAATTCCAATAGCGAGAGATCCCCAAATGCCTCCAACCAAGTGAATACCTACCACATCGAGAGAATCATCTAAACCGAATTTGTATTTCAAGCCAACTGCCAGTGAACAGAGAATTCCAGCAATAAATCCGATAACTACCGCTGCCCATGGTGCTACGAACGCGCATGCTGGAGTAATGGCTACCAAGCCAGAAATTTGGTTCGGTCTGCGATGGCACCAGAAATTAGGGCTGGAGTAATAATTGCAAACATCAATTGAAAGGCTGCAAAAACTAAAACTGGAATTGGATAAATGCCACCATTATTAGTTAAGTCATTAGCCATTCCACCTAAACCAGAGAATGAAATTGCTCCGTACCAAGGCGAATTGCCCTTATAACCAAAAACTAATTCAAAGCCATAGATAACCCATATAACGCTTACAATTCCGATTGTCACAAATGACATCATCATCATATTTAGAACGCTCTTCGTACGAACCATGCCGCCATAGAAAAAAGCTAAACCAGGTGTCATGAGAAGCACGAGCGCGGTGCTTGGGTTACCTCAAGCGCCTGCTAAAAGTCCATCAAGATAACTTTCTGGGTCAAATTAATTGACAATTAACCTGCCTTTTTGTTCAAAATGTCCCTTGCCGCATAAAACCAAACAAAGAAACTCAAACTCTCCTTTTTTATCAGCAATAAATTCAACAACAGTCGTTTTATTTGGCAACAGGAATTCATTAACGCCATCTTTGCCTATCTCTGCTATCGCAAAACTATGCGCATATGAATCCTCGTTATAAATTTTAATCCGGACATGAGAATTAAGCGGTACTTCAATAACCGCCGGTTCAAAACGCCACTGATCTTTCAGAACTCTCATATCTATTTCAACCACAGCCACGCCACCACTTCGAAATTCTTCAATTTTGTTTTTGTTTAAGAAATCTCCTTGCCAAATCACGCCCAAAAACAAAATTACAACAAGCAAAGCGAGGACAACGATGGATTTTTTCTTGTCTTTTCTAAAAGAAATCATAATTATTATTTTCCAATCCACTCATCATATGCATTCGGCAACGCCAGAATGCCATTGCCGCCCCAAGCGCCCTTACCCAATTTTACATAACCAACCGTTTCCATTTTTTCAACATCAACAATTCCCATCACCCGAGCGAATTTATTTGAGAAATACCCATAATAACCACCGCCCTTTTTAGGCCCGAATGTAATACCATGCGCTCCGCCCGCCGCAGGAATTGTCTTAACGACTTCTAATGTGTCAAGCGAAATAATACTGATGTCGGCTGATTTGGTGTTTGGTACAAAAATATGTTTGCCGTCTGGAGCGGGCGCAGGCCAGATCGGCATTTTACCGACTGGTATATCCTTGATAAATTTCATTGTTCTCAGATCAATGACTCTAACTTTACCTTCAAGTAAAAGACTGATGAGTGCGTATCGTCCATCGTTTGTTATAGAGGTCGCGAGTGGCAGACCCGGCGCGTCAAATGTGGCAACTACCTCTTCTTTTTCAAGATCAATAATATTAAGCTTGTCGGAAAGCGTTGCGGCCACCGAAAGCCACTTGCCCGACGGGTCAATCCACATTCCGTGCGGGCCGAATGATGTTTTTATTTCTTTTAGAATCTTCAAATTTTGATCAAGCACCATCACTTTATTTTCATTATTCAAGGTAACGTACACCTTGCCATTTTTAGGACTAACGAATACATGCGCTGGCGAATTGCCGAGGCTCACGCTCCCAACAACTTCTTTAGTTCTGACGTCGATTTTATGGAGCATATCGGAATGCCATTGTGTTTGGAAAACATATTTTTGATCATAGCTGTGCCATGGATTGTGCGGATTGTTGAATTCTTTATGACTGATAACTTTTTTTATTGTCCAATCTGAAGCGTTGACGACCGTAATAGTCCCCGGAAAATTCTGACCTGGCACAGTTTCAAACTGCGTATTAATCCAAATTTCACCAATTCCAGGAGTAGCAGGCGGAGGCAAGAGCGCTGGCTTTATAATCTCTTCGGGTGGCCACAGCTTGTCTTTTTCTGGTTCCACATCTACGGCAACTTGACCTCTCATGTACGGATGAGTCGGGCAAATATAGGTATAAATTCCTGATTTAGTAAAAGTAAATTCAAAACGCTTTCCCTCGCCGCGTCCCACTGGACGCAAATTTGTGCCAAAAAGTTCCGGGCCATCAATGGTCATAATTGGGTGGGTATTAATCAGGTTTTCTACCATTTTGCCATCGTCTGTTTTCTCGAGGCAATGTTCCCAAACGACCTTTTCTCCAGATTTAATTTTTATAACATCCGACCTAAACCATGGCGGGGCTTCATTAATACAGACCTTATTCGCAGAAGCAAAAGGTGTCGCTAGAAACAACCACCCCCCGACTCCGACCACTAATATAAGTGATATTGAAATAAAGATTTTCTTCATAATTTTAATATACCTTTATAAACTGGCGCGCTCTAGAGTGCCACCCCTCACACAAATATCCATTTGAGAAGATCATCGTGAGGGTAGTCATTACTGACTTGCGGATTGCCGAGCAACTCCCTAGCGATGCGACCGTCACACCCCGCTGAAATCCGAAGACCGAAAATCCTTGAACCAATCCAACGCTTCTGGGTTGGCGATCGAATCACGGTTTCGAACAACCCGACCATTAATGACATCAGTAACTGCAAGTTCAACTAATTTGTTACTTCTGGTACGAGGCAACTCTGGTGCCGCGATGATTTCGTCAGGAACGTGACGAGGACTGGCTTCCGTTCTGAGCGCTTGCTTCAATCTTCTGAGTAATTCATCAGTTAACTCGACCCCAGGCTTCATTGTTACAAAAAGAATTACTCGAGTGTCCCCATCCCATTCCTGCGAGACCGCCATACTTTCTTGAATCTCCGCAAAAGCTTCGACTACGCGATAAATTTCGGCGGTGCCGATTCGAACACCTTTTGAATTAAGGGTCGCATCGCTTCGCCCATGCACCGTGAAACCACCCGTACTTGATCTCGAGGCGAAGTCACCATGTGTCCAAATGTTGGGAAAGCCTTCAAAATACGCGGCGCGATACTTTTCGTTATTGACATCTCCCCAGAAGTAAAGTGGCTTCGACGGAAATGCAAGAGTGCAAACAAGTTCGCCTTTCTCGTCAATGTCAGCACTGGCACCTGCCTCATTAAAGACATCTGTGCCCATCCCGAGTAGCGGGCCCTGCAATTCGCCCCGATATACCGGCAGCGTCGGGATGCCCGCCAGAAAACAACCGCAGATATCGGTTCCACCAGACATCGACACTAAGTGAACATCTTGCTTTATTCGGCTATAAACATAATCAAAACTCTCCGGACTTAGTACTGAACCAGTGGATGCGATAGTGCGAAGAGTTGAAAGGTCGTGAGTTTTTATCGGGCTCAACCCCTCTTTTTTCATCGTGTCAATCAATTTTGCTGAGACTCCGACAAATGTAGCTTTCTCGTCTTGCGCAAGATCGAACAGTCGTGCTGGCGTCGGAAACACGGGAGATCCTTCATACAAAATAATTGTTGCTCCTGAGCCAAGAACATAGACCAGCCAATTCCACATCATCCAACCGCAGGTTGTGAAGAAGAAGACTCGGTCATCTTCGGATAAGTCAAAGTGGTAGAGGTGCTCGGCACTTAGTTTAAGGAGAATTCCAGCCCCACTATGGGTAATGCACTTGGGTTGCCCAGTGGTGCCGCTTGAAAAAAGCACGAAGCCAGGATGGCTGAACGCAAATCGATCAAAGGTGAGAGGTACATCTTTAAACGGTGCAACCCATTGATCGAAGGTCGTGAATTGCGAATTGGCTTGCCCAATCACAATTGTTTTCTTCAGCATCGGAAGGTTCTTTGCGATCTCTAAAAGACTTTGAACGCAATCAAATTTCTTGCCACTATATGTATAACTCTCGGCAGCTAAGAATAGAACGGGTTCAATCTGGCCAAATCGATCAAGTACTGCCCTAGGTGCAAAGTCAGGGGAGGAAGTACTTACAACGGCCCCAATACTTAGCCCAGCCAGGGCATAGACCACTACTTCAACAAAATTAGGGGACCACGCCACAATACGATCTCCAAGGCTTACCCCTTCATGGCGCATTGCTGCAGCCGTTGCTGCCACAAGTGAACGGAGTTCGCGCCAGGAAACTTCTATACGTGTGCCATCTTCCTGAATCGAAATTACCGCAGCACAGTCATTGTTACCTTTTCGAAGCAGATTCTCGGCAACGTTAATGCGGGCATCCGGAAAGAATTCAGAGGAAATAAAGTCAACCCCCACTTTATAGGAAGTGTCTCCTTTAATCCCCACTAGCCCAGCGTCATCCCATGTCTGCGACCAAAAGTCATTGAGATTGTTGATACTCCAACTGTGGAGATCCCAATAGTTTCTTAGATCAACGCCAGTTTTCGCCGAAATTCTTTGAGAAAGTTTTGTGATTGCTGCATCTGCTACCTGACTAGCACTAGGCTCCCATGATTTTTTAGGCTCACTCAACGAAGCCATAGTGTCAACTTATTTTTTCGGTTGAGTCGAGCGTAGTACATATTTAAATCTGGCGCGGTAGTAAGCACCAGATATTCCACCAGGTGCGAACATCACAATAAGTATGAAGAGAATTCCTAGAATAAATGTTGGCTCTGTGAGCGGCCCGCTAATAATTTTCGGTAACTTCTCAAGCGCTGCGTTCTGTGTGAGATCTTGAAGGCGCGTGTTAGCTAGCGAGTAGAGGATGCCGCCGAGTACCGCACCCCATCGAGTCACAGCACCACCAATAATTACCATTAATAAAAGCGCAATGGTTGTTGAAGTTGATGCATATTCCGGTAGAGCGCTTCCTAGAACGAGAACCATGGCAACGCCGGTGATGCTTGCCAAAACCCCAGCAACCACAAAAGAAAGTAACTTAAACCGGTAGGGATTAAGTCCTAGCACCGATACTCGGATCTCATTATCGCGCAAGGCTGCAAAGACGCGACCAGCAGATGATTCAGTAATCCACCATGCTGCAACGTAGATAAAAACCAATATTGCTAAAGCAAGCCAGAAAAGATATCTAGTATTCACCACGCCAATAAAAATTTGCGGTATTGCTTTGGCGTCAATGGGTAATCCGTTTTCAGCGTTGGTGAGTCCGCCAAAGTCACGGCTTATTAATACGTGGCCGAGTTCTCCGAAGGCCAGTGTCACCATTGCAAAAGTTATTCCACTTGTACGAAGCGCTGCTGCACCAGTAAGAAGTGCGACAATGGCTGTTATAGCAACCGCGGCGAGGGCAGCTAGCGCTAAATTCCAATGTAATCTATTAACAAAAATCGTGGTTAAGTACGCACCGCACGCGAAGTAGAGAGCATGTCCGAAAGAAAGCAACCCAGTAAAACCAAATAACAAATCGTAGGTGAGCGCGAGCGCCCCATACAAAAGCGCAATCGCAAGTGTTTGTTGCATTCCGACCCCGCGTAGCGGTCCAAAGGGGAGGATAGGCCCCAGCGCAGCGTAGATCAGAAGAAGCGCTAGCAGAGGACGAGAATATTTCCACCGTAACATTACGATTTGGCCTTTCCGAGTAATCCTTCTGGCTTAAGGAGAAGAACGAGCACCAGAAGGAGGACGACAACGAAATCGCCTAAGCCAGTTAGATAAAAGTTTGCAAATTGTTGTGTTACTCCGATGAGCAGAGCGGCTAAAGCGCTTCCGCCTAGTGAGCCAGGTCCGCCAATAACCACGACGATAAAACCGTAGATTAGCCATGAAGCCGACATATGTGGGGTGACACCACCGATGTATGCCCCTATTAACACGCCACCGATTCCAGCAGCAAACCCACCCATAAAGAAAACAGTGCTAAATGCAAGGCGGACATTTATTCCAAGAGCAGTAACCATTGAGCGATTTTCTACTCCAGCGCGAATTACCAATCCTATGCGTGTGAATTGCAAAATAGAGATGAAGAGGAGGAGGAGAAAGAGGGCAACCGCTATATATAAAAAACGATCTTGCTGGATAGCGGCACCGCCCACATTGGTCGCATTAAAAAACCACTTCGGTGTGGGAATCATAAGCGGGTCTTTAGAAAACCAACCACCAAGAACTGCGGCTGTAACGAGTGATACGCCCACGGTTACTAACGCTTGATCTATATGTCGTTCGTATAACCGAGTAATAACTAATTGCTCGACAATAATGGCAAATATTCCAGCGCCGATCCCACCGATAAGCATTGCTGCAATCAAAGTGAGAGTAGAACCACCGGTCATAATTTTGGTAGAAACCCATAACCCGATGTATGCACCGACGGTGAGAAAGGCGCCGTGCGCAAAGTTAAGAACTCCCATTAGTCCAAAAATTAGCGAGAGTCCAGAAGCCAACAAGAAGTAGAGCGCGCCTAGTCCAATACCGGTAATCAAGATCAGGAGGAAGGATTCCATTTACTTACCCCCCGCACTTACGCCCAGCATGGACTTGATAAAAGATTCATCGTGAAGATTATCTGGGGAGCCTTCAAAAATAACTCGACCTTGATCCATCACAATTAAGTGTTCCGAGATCCGTTTAATCAGAGATAAGTTCTGCTCAACGATTAACATAGTGCTTTCGCCAGCCACGGTATGAAGAGCAGCCGCTACTGCGGTAACAAGTTTTGGTGCTAATCCCTTGGTTGGTTCATCGATGATTAAAATCGAATTCTTATTGAGGAGCGCTCGTGCTATCGCAACCATTTGTTGTTGCCCGCCAGAAAGCGTTCCTGCGCGCTGGTGCGAACGCTGCATTAATTCGGGAAATAATGAATATGCAAGTTCGTAATTAGGATCAGAATCGCGAACAGCTAGTGCGAGATTTTCCTTTACAGAGAGTGTTGCGAAAATTTCACGGTCTTCTGGAATGTAGCCGACACCACGCCGCACAATTTTGTACGTTGGAAGATCAGAAATATTTTTGTCAAGATGAGTAATGGTTCCCGTTGATGGATAAAGCCCCATAATCGCTTTTAGAGTGGTGGATTTTCCTACTCCATTGCGACCTAGAAGTGCGGTAACTTTATTTTCTGGAACGTCAAAAGAAACACCTTGCAATATATGAGACCCATTTAACGTCACCTCTACATCCCTAAGTGAGAGCGTGCTCATAATTGAGCACCTAGGTATGCGCTCTGTACTGCTGGGTTAGCAATAATTTTCTCTGGCGTGTCGCATACTAATAATTCGCCGTAATTTAATACTGCTATCCGATTAGCAAGGCCAAGTACGACTTCCATGTGATGTTCAACTATTAAGACAGTTTTTTTATGCACTGTTGCTAAAGTGCGAATAATTTCAACTAGTGCTGGAATATTTTCTACACTCATTCCGGACATGGGCTCGTCTAGCAGAATCACTTTGGCATCTAATGCTAGAACGATTGCTATTTCTAGTCGTCGTTTATCTCCATGAGAAAGCGAACGCGCAATTTGAAGTGCCTTAGGTGTTAGTCCTACTTGCGTTAAGCAATCGTAAGATTTTTCTACCACATGGTTGTATTTATAAGCGTTGCGAGTGAGATTCATAGCGTGCCCGTTAGTTGCTTGAGCGGCGATTCGCACGTTTTCTAATAAATTTAAATTTGGAAAGATACTCGATGTCTGAAATGTTCGCGCGATCCCTGCGCGTGCTCTGCGATCAGGGGTGTATGAGGTTATTTCGACATCATTTAGATATATCTGGCCGCGAGTTGGTTGACGAAGTCCCGAGAGCAAGTTAAAAAGAGTTGTTTTTCCGGCGCCATTAGGTCCAATAATTCCAAGAATTTCATTTTCGCTTACTGAGAGTGTGATGCCGTCTAGAATTTTTGCTCCGCCAATATCAAGACTTAAGTCTGATACTGACAATACTGATTTCATCTCTTCTAAACCGCCCTTCTTGCCCTGACTATTTATCCAAACTTATTTTAATTAGTTCTTTAACTAAGCGAAGCCTGGCACTTTTTGGGCACCAAGCTTCGCTTAGTTCTTAGAGCAGAGTCAGTATTGACCTGACATTTATACCTGTACTTTGCGTATGATCTTCACTAACGAAGGAAGATAGCGATCGCCAACTTTATTCAAAGTTACCAGATACATATCCTGTATTAAGTAATGCTTTGTCGGATCGACAGTGACTGTACCTTTAAGTGACAAGAAGGAGTAGCCTTTGAGGTTAGCAATTGCCT
>JBCKHR010000004.1:0-57714 GCA_038905755.1 Candidatus Planktophila sp. | reverse complement strand
CCCAGCGGGGCTGGTTCAATTCTGAAGCGGTTGGTAAGACGCTTAAAGCGCACATGGCGGGTGAAGATAAAGACTCAACACTGTGGCCACTTTTAATTCTTGAGCTATGGGCTAGGAATTGGCTCGATTAGTAATTAGTTTTCTGTAAAGAGTTTCGTGGTCTTTAACTAATCGCAATACTCCAAAATTATCATTTGTGAATTGCTTGGCAGCGCTTCCGAGTTGATTGCGAAGCGCGCTGTTCACCACTAGAGACTCAATTGCATCAGCTATTGCATTTACATCTAATTCCGTCAAGATGCCAGTTTCTCCATTTAGAACTACTTCAGATACTGAACCGACGTTTGTACTTACTACAAGGACGCCGGCCATACCTGCTTGAATCAAACTCAAAGGAGTGCCTTCATTATCACTTGTCAGTAAAACGATGTCAGATGCACCAATAACTCTTTCAATGTCGGTGCGCCAACCTAGGCAGGCCACCGGGAGCGAATCTTTCTCAATCCTAAATTTTGTCTCCTCTAGTAAATTTCCATCCCCAGCGATAAAGAATTGTATGTTGACGTTTCGCTTTACTAATTCGGCAACTACATCCAGAAACCTATCAGGACGTTTTATTTTAGTTACACGACCTATGAAGGAGCAATAAAGAAGATCTTTATTCAAACCAAGCTCACTCTTTGCTAGTCCGCTTTCAGAGATTTCTCCGAGTGATAGACCGGGAGGCATCACCGCAAATTTCTCTTTATTCCCAATGCCAACTTCAATCAACTCATCTTGCACTTTCTTGCCCACGGCAAGCAATTGGTGAGTAAAAAACGCCAGAATCTTTTCAATCGTAATCACAAGTTTAGTTTTAAATGCTCCAAAATAACCATGCAGCAAGTGGCCATGAAATGTATGTACTCGAATTGAAGGGTACAGAGAAATAATTGACGCCACTCGTCCCAGCACCCCGGCTTTTGCGGTATGCGTGTGGATGATCTCGGGTTTGAATTCTCTAATCACCTTAACTATTGCAATTAACGCAGTCAGATCTGCAATCGGTTTGATGCTTCGCCCCAAACCGTCTACACGAGTAACAGGGATATCAGATGCGGTTTTTAGGAGGAAATCGGCTTCATCGGCGTTGCAATGACCCGTCAATAGTCGGTGTTCAAAATCAATTGGATTTAAGCCACGCATTAGGCCAGTGACCTGCACTGCTGGCCCACCTATATTCATGCGAGCAATGATTCTAAGTACTTTTATCGGCCTACCAGCGGTCTCCATGCCCCTATCTTTCACCATCGCACCAATTTCCCTTAACCTTTGCTGAATTGGTTTAGGATTTCGCACATGCCCGCCGACAACCGCCGCCTCGCAATTATCGGCCAAGGCTATGTTGGTCTGCCTTTAGCCATGGCTGCCACCGATGCAGGTTGGCAGGTCATTGGGATTGATGTATCGCAAGCTCGAATTGATACGCTCAACGCGGGCCACAGCCCAGTTGAAGATATCTCGGACAAGCAACTTCAAGCCGCGCTTTCTGCTTCGCTCTACAAGGCAACGAGTGACTTTACGCAAATTTCTTCCGCCGATGTCATCGCTATATGCGTACCTACCCCGCTTGATGGCAAACGCGAACCTGACCTTGCTCCGCTAATTTCAGCGGCTACATCTATGGAACCATTTATTAAGTCAGGCGCCTTGGTTGTAAGTGAATCAACATCATACCCCGGTACTTTACGAAATGTAATTGTTCCAATTTTTGAAAAAGGGTTGGGTATTTCTGAACGTAAAGTTTTTTTCGCCTCGGCTCCTGAACGAGTAAACCCGGGCGATCAAAAATGGAATCAGAAAAATACCCCTCGATTAGTTGGTGGAATTGATGAAGAGTCTCAGAAGTTGGCACTCGATTTTTACGGTTCACTTTGTGATTCGGTAGTTCCAGTTTCAACCCCAGAGATTGCCGAAGCAGCAAAACTATTAGAAAATACTTTTCGTCTAGTTAACATTGCCCTCATTAATGAATTTACTCAGCTTTGCAGCGCTCAAGGAATTGATGTGCATCAAGTAATAGATGCAGCTTCAACCAAACCGTACGGCTTTATGCCATTCAGGCCAGGAGTGGGTGTTGGCGGGCACTGCATCCCTGTTGATCCGCTTTACTTAACTTGGTGGGCGAAAGAAAACGGCCAAGCTGCGAAAATCGTTGAACTGGCCGATCAAATAAATACTTCTATGCCTTCATATGTCGCAGAACGCGCTTTAGCACTTGTACCCGAGAAGAAAAATGGCGTTAAAGTTTTATTACTTGGTGTGGCATATAAAGCAGGAGTCGGCGATGTCCGAGAAACCCCCGCAAGCGCTCTGCGGGCATCTCTGGTTTCACAAGGATGCATTGTCGAATGGGTAGATCCGCTGGTTCCAAAGTGGGAAAACACTGCCCCCATTGACGTTTCTTGGGATTGCGATGTGGCTATCTTGGTGACCAACCAAGAGGGATTGCCTGTCCAACAGATTTCCGACCGAGGGGTTCCAATCCTTGATTGCACGAACTCTTATGCAAGCCTTAATGGCGTAACTCTTCTTTAGTTACATGCGCATTTCTGCAGAAATATCATCAATAATGGTCGTTAAGTCTCGTTTTGGCTCCCAGCCAGTTAGGGATTTGATTAATGAAATATTTGGCACGCGGCGTTCCATGTCTTCAAATCCTTGGCCGTAAGCGTCATCGTATGAAACATAAATCATGGAACTGCTTGATTGCGTTTGGTCTATTATCTTTTCGGCTAAATCATTCATAGAAATTTCAAAGTTGTTTCCTACATTAATTACTTTACCAATAGTGTTCTCATTGAAAGCTACAGAGATAACTGCATCCACCACATCATAAACGTGTGCAAAACATCTAGTTTGTTCACCAGTTCCATAAATTGTGAGGGGTTCATTTGCTAGCGCAAATTTAACCAATCGCGGAACTACCATTCCATAGTTACCTAATTGTCGTGGTCCCACAGTATTGAAAAATCTAACGATTCTCGTTGGTAGCTTTTTCTCGCTCCAATAGGCAAAGGCCAAAGATTCATCGATTGCTTTAGCTTCACTATATGACCAACGCAAAGTGGTCGGCGACCCAAGAATTCGATCGTCCGTTTCACTCAAAGAGTCAGAGATATTCTTTCCATAAACTTCGCTGCTGCTGGTTACAAATACTGGAGTTAGATTCGCCAAAGCGGCTTCTAAGACATTTTCAGTTCCCCTGATATTCGTGACCAAGCTATCCAATGGATGGTTGATGATATTGAAAACTCCAACCGCTGCGGCCAAGTGGAAGACATATTCTGACTTTGATACAAGTTGATCGACCAGTTCGGCATTGAGGATTGAGCCTTCAATAATTTGTACTTGGGGAGAGTTCTCCAAATGGCTCAGATTAGCTCTAGCCCCGGTTGAGAAGTTATCTAAGACAGTTACAAGATGCCCATCGGCGACCAGGCGATCTGTTAAATGGGAGCCGATAAAGCCCGCCCCGCCAGTCACCAGTATCTTCACAGAGCACACTCTAAAGCATCAGTTAAGGCTCAAGATGGTCATGAGCACCCCTTGGCATAGGGCAAGATTTACTCATGCGCCTAGACCATGTCTCATATGTAACTTCCCATGATCAACTATCCGACACAGTTCAACGATTAGGTTCGCGCCTTGGCAGCACCTTCGTTGATGGTGGAGTTCACCCACGTTTTGGTACTCGCAACTTCACACTTCCCTTACAAAATTGTCAGTACATCGAAGTTGTTTGTCCATTAGATCACCCAGCAACAGAGCAAACACAATGGGGCAAAGCCGTATCAAAGAAGGCGCAAGCAGGTGGCGGTTGGCTTACATGGGTATTTAGCACTGAAGACATTTCAATGATTGAAGATAAATTTGGTCGCAAAGCAATTGAAGGACACCGCACACGTCCTGATGGAAGCGATTTAAAGTGGAAACAAATTGGCGTCAAAGAAATTACAGATTCACGCGAGTTGCCATTCTTCATTCAGTGGCTAACCGAAGATCATCCATCAAAAGATGGCAAAGCAATCGCAGCAATTGAGAAGATCACCATTGCAGATAAAGACCAACTTGCAGGTTCTTGGTTTAAAGAAGAGATTCTTAACGCCCTTGGTGGAACGATAATTGACTGGGCAGACCCATCAACCAACGATGGCGATAATGGAATCGTTGCAGTTCATTTAACTACGCCTGCGGGCGTTGTGGTGCTTGATTAGCGATAATTTATTAAAATTTATGAAACTAAATTTCAACATCCAATTTAATTATTCTAAAAGTTGTTATTTTATACTTAAATTAGGATCATTTAACCCGCCAAATTAATTTCGAGTTAGACTTTACGTACGCAATCTTACTCCAATCACAAATCGTGAACTGTTCACTATCAGTATATCCAGGGACAGAAGTACGGATTAACCACCAGTTCTCATGCCCGATTATTTCTTGTTAGTTTAAAAACTAGTTTAAAGAAACGCAAATCTTTTAGAATTGAAGAGATACTAAATCGTTTTACGGATATTTTTGAACAACCTAGCCAAGCTCTAAAAATATATATAAAACGTTCCTTTGAAGAGATATGATTAGAGTGGAACGTTAGGAAATTTTCTACCCAACGAAAGCAGTCCGAATTAAAAACCATTTCGGAATTTGCACTCAAATTTTTTGAGTGTATACGAATAATCGATCCGATTTTATCTTGGAGATATTTTTTTTTCAGTAAAAAGATTCTAGAAGCAAAATCGTAATCTTCGCCACATGTCAATTTTTCATCAAATTGTTGAGTGCTCGTTAAAAGATCTCTTCTTATCATCATAGTACTCATTAGGTAGCCTCCAACTCCTAAAGGTTTCTTAAGAAAGGTTTCAAAACTCAAATTTAGAGACGGTATTGGATTGTCCGAAGCAGCTACTCTTTCTTGCAACCAAATTTGCACTTTTGAATAACTAGCAGTCAACTCATTGCTTTTCATATAGAAAACTTGACTTGAAATTTTGTCAGGCAAGAACATATCATCTGAGTCGAGAAATGCCAAGTAACTACCTTTTGCATTCTTAATGCCTTTATTTCTTGCACCTGAGGGACCGCGACTATTAGTCGAAAAAGATTGAATATAACCTTCATCCGCAAAGCCTTTAATGATAGAAGCGCTTTCATCAGTACTGCCGTCATCAACCACAATAATTTCGAAGTTACAGTAGTCTTGCTTTATGGCACTGTTGATAGCTTCAGATATGAATTTTCCATAGTTTTTATTGATTATTATAATGCTTACTGAAGGGCAATCAGTATCTATTTTCATTGGCCACAACGCCTTTCAAGTATAACAATTCCAACCTGTTGCGATAATTCATTTGTAATCATTTTCATTTACCCAACATCGTAACCCTCTTATGAATTTTAGCATATTTTCCAGAACATCACGTGAGACCAAAATTATTTTCTGCTAAAATTTTGCACCATTTAGGGGTCTCTGGGCGGGTATCAAATCGAAAAATTGCTTGCTTTGTTTAGAAAAATCGATTTCGATTTCAATTATAATTCTTGTACTTGTGGGATTTAGGAATTTGTGGAGATCACCGATACCCTGAGTGGCAACTATTGGACGCCAAGAAACTAAGAATTCAGCCACCTTCGTGGGTACAGCTGCTAATGAACTTGGACCAAGACCTTGCTTACAGATCACCAGTCCAGAGTGAGATTTGAAAATAATGCCAGGCATTTCATAGTTTTACAACGTAATAATTTCATCTTCCCCAATACCAATATGAGGTTGAAGTGACATATTTTGACGAGAGCGGTGAAATTGTTTGCCATCGACGTCTAATAGCGTGTGATTGGAGCGTTATTTTATCCGGTGGCCATGGCTATCTTGCGCTCATTGAAGATACTTTAGTATACGAATTTAAAATCGGACCGTTTGAAGGTCAAGGGTTAGACAAGCGTTTTATTTGAGAGAAGTAATTTCTTTTTTACAGAATCTTGCGAAAAGAAAATATCTTTATTTTTTGTTTTATCAATACTTACAAACGTGGCTTGGGCCGGGATCGAACCGGCGACCTAACGATTTTCAGTCGTTCGCTCGTACCAACTGAGCTACCAAGCCATCCAAGGTTTCGTTTATGGATTCCCTAAAGTGCGCACTGCTTACAAATAAATTTGATTGCAACACCAAAACCTTGCGACCCGGACGGGACTTGAACCCGCGCCCTCCGCCGTGACAGAGTCGGGCAGCGGGGCATTTGGTTTAACTTTTGTGGAACTCCCCTAACTCCAACTAGCGAGTTTGTGTGGTGTCGATTCTCGCACCTTGGAGCACTGAGATTATTTTTGTAACAGCGTGAGGTGCTCCTTGAAAATGCATTCCACGAAAAACATTTCTATGGGATTCGGTGAAAAAATGTTCGTAGGTCGAGAATGGAGGAGAAAACGACCCCTGGATTACCGACTACGAAAGCCTTAAAAAGCCTCCAGCATTCTCGTGTAGACGTTTGAATAAATTACGATGGCCTTTCCCATATCGAAATGCTCCATCGCAAGATTGCGACAATGATCTTGCATTTCAGGATCGGCTATCAAAGTTTCAATTTGTGCAGCAAGTCCGTCCAAAGAATCTACCTTGGAGACAACTATCCCCGCTTTCGAATCCTTAAAAAAGGTGTCCATGTCTCCGATGCCCTTACTGACGATCATTGGTCGGCCCGAAGATAGAAATTCGCCGATCTTCGTAGGCACGGCTGCTGCCAGACTCCCAAGGTCATCTTCCTTACATATAGCCATGCCGAAGTGTGCCATTTTGACCAAGTCGGGCATCTCAGCATGAGATGCGCTAACAACCATGTCTTCTCCAACCCCTAAACGTGTATCAGGTGACTCGCCCGCTCTGGCCCAAATGACTTTAAGATTAATGCTCTTCCTGATTGCTTCAATGATCTGTCGAGTTCGGTCCATGTCGTAATAATTGTTAAAGGTTCCAGAGAGCAGGCAGACCATTTGTCCCGTTGGCATCGCAGACGGAACGAATTTAGAGGTCTGGACGCAGGTCGGGATTACTTGGCGAATCGCTGGCAATCTTGGGTGTCGTGTTTGCAGAATAGGGACCACTGCCGCGGTCAAAGTGGTCATGGCCTTTGCATGCTTGGCAGAGACATTCTCCAAGGAGCGAGCGCCACGCGCCGTAATACTGTTCCACCCCGCAGTCCTGATAAGTTGGCGCTGATCAGACCAGAGGCTTCTCACATCCCATAACACGGGAGCCTGAACTCGAGACCATATCGCGGCTGCGGTAGGGATATCGCTTCGTCCGTGCAATACATCAGCAGCCGGAACATTTCGATGAAGATCCCAGAGGCGTGAAATCCCACCTGCAGCTCCGGTTCTCCCGAATTCGCGCGGTTTCCATACAACACCTGAGTTTTGCAATCGATCGACTAGATCGTGATTCAGGGTTGATTTTTCAAAAGTAACTAGACAGACCTTCTTTCCCTGTGCAGCCAATCCCATTACCAATGGCATTATTTGACTTGATCCCACACCCTCTTGAATGGAATCAATAGAAAGATAGGCGACATCGAACTTGGCGCTTTTCATGTCACACTTTCAAAAAGATTGTCCCACGCTTCAAGAACAATCTTTTCCGAATGGGTATCGCGAATGTACTGCTGGCCACGCTCAACTGATCGCTGCCGAAGTTCGGGTAATTCGATCATTTCGACTACTTTCTGGCTCCACTCCCTCGGATTGGAACATATTCCATCGAGATCGGTCTTGGCCATCACCCTGTTGTATGCCAGAGAAGGTGAAGTTAATACCGGCAGTCCAAGACGCCACATCATCAATAGCCTATTTTCAGGCTTTAAGGGATTGAGAGTCCCGCCTGGGTCAAGAGGAAGAACTACTAAATGGGACTTCTTGGCAGTGGCTACCACCTCGCCGAGACTCCACTTCGTCATTGTAAATCTATCTCCGAGAATTTTAGGAATATCTCCTAGAAGCTTCTCTGTACCACGATAGAAATACTTACCCAAGAAAAGTGGATAGGTTAAATCCGTGACCACATCTAATTTAATTGGCCATGTTTTCGAAACTTCTGAAAAAGTTTCCTGCAGTAGAAGCAGACCCTTCGCTGTAAATGGCATGCCTTCCCAAATCAATGACGGGAAATTGTCGCTGGCATTAACCCCTCTGTAGGCAAGCATGGGATATTCCTCATGAAAATCAAGAATGGCATGGGTATTTGCGCAGTACGGAACGATTGTTTCTCTCTGCTCAACCGTTTCGCAAATAACTGCTTGCGAATTGGCGCACGCTTCGGCCACAATCCTTCGATAAGTTCGGGGAACTCCAGAGATGTGACCAGTAAGAACCTTCCCAACCCCTCTAGTCCAGTCGCGCCACAAATGCTCGTTCCCCAAATACCCGTCCACAAGATCCAAAATCAGAGGTGCGCGACCTCTCTTCCGCGACCACGCGGTTAAATCTGCTCGACCAGAGAGGACGAGGACAGCTACCTTCTCATCTAGATCTAAGGTGATTTCGTGTCCACGCTTCTTAGCCCAATACACCAACCTGCGTCTATCAGCCGGGTGGCCCATATCTGGACTATTGGGGACATACCCGATCTTGAGTTTCGCCATACGGGGAGTCTACCTGAGGGACCGAATCCTGTTTTCAAGCGTCTCTGAAGTTTTCCAGCCTGACGAAAAAAGCAGAGAAGTGGGATCCACTGCCACGGTCTTTTCGTGCCCCGACACCTGATCTGAATAATCCAAAAAGGAAGAGTCCAAATTCAACTCATCACATATCAACTCAGATAATTCTCGAACGCTTGTCGCAATCCCCGTCCCAACATCCACAAAATGAGGGAGTTCATTTTCTAAGCAAAAAACAATTGCGGAAGCAATATCTGCAGTGTGAATCCAATCCAACTTATTGTCTGGAGCACTAATGGAGAACCTCTCTCCTCTGCTAAGGGTGGAAATCAATCCCGGAATAAATCGCTCAGGTTTCTCGTGCGGACCAAATGCCTGGAAAATCCTAAACCAGTGAGTTTTCGCCCCGAAAGATTCTCCAATCTCTTTTAGTTTTAGACCGGTTTCAATTTTGGAAGTTGCGTAGATATCATTGGGAATCACAGGAGACGTCCCGGCATCATTGCAAATACCTGCCTTGATTCCGTACTCACTACCCGTGCCGATACCGGCGAATGATTCAACTCCCGATTCAAAGCAAAGTTCGGCAAACTTCAGGGTTGCATCTCGATATTTCACGTTGAGATCACTCGTCCAAAACTTCCCGTGCTCGGCGACCCACGCCGTCGAAATCACCACATCGGGTTTCGATACCTGCAATGCTCGCTTCAGGCTCTCTGCGTCAAAAAGATCAACAATGAATTCCTGCACCTTTGAGTCAGCGTGCTGTCGTCTCGAAAACGCCACGACATCCCAACCACTTGCGCGAAACGCTTCGGTGATCGGAGACCCAAGAAATCCATTTGCCCCAAGTATTGCAATTTTTCGCATACGCCTAGGCCCTCAGCGCTTCCAAGGAATATCTTCCCCTTGCCATATTGATTCAAGGATCAATTTATCTCGCATGGTGTCCATCGGTTGCCAAAATCCATCATGAGTAAAGGCTGAAAGTTGATTCTCTTCTACTAACTTTTCAAGAGGGCGTCCTTCAAGCACTGTCGAATCATTCTCCAGATAATCAAGAATTGATTTGGATAGGTAAAAAAATCCTCCGTTGATCCAACCAGCATCTCGGGCCACCTTCTCTCCAAAGCGAGTAACGGCACCCCCTGATACGTCGAGGGAACCAAAGCGAGCTGGCGGGCGTACTGCTGTCACAGTTGCAAGTCTCTGCTGAGCTTTATGGTGCTTCACCAATGCGTCAAGGTTCACGTCCGAAAGTCCATCCCCGTAGGTTAGAAAAAACTCGGGTTCTAGATAATCTTTAAGCCTAAGTATTCGTCCACCGGTCATCGTCGCCTGACCGGTATCGACTAGTTCGACAGTCCAATTATCGGCGCGACTTTCAAGAACTTCTATCTTCTTCTCAGATATATTGATGCGCAAATCCGAATTGTGGAGAGCATAATTCGCAAAGAATTCCTTAATGACATAACCCTTGTATCCCAGCGCGACTAAGAAATTGTTATGGCCGAAAGAGGCAAAATAGCGCATTAGGTGCACGATGATTGGATCATCGCCAATCGGCACCATTGGTTTTGGGATGCTCCCCGTCTCTTCCGACAAACGGGTACCTAGACCACCAGCCAGAATTACTACTTGCACGGCAACCTCACTTGCTAGACGTCAATGGTCGTGTTGAAGTGTACGCCACCACGATTCATTTTCCCGATACTAATCGATGGTCTCTGCCAGTCCTTCGTCAAAGCCAACTTGCGGACTGTAATCCAAGTCTCTTAGCCAATAGAATCAATTACGCGGCTGTCCTGTCAATCCCAAACCTTTTTACTAGATTCTAAGAGGGTAATTCCTTCTGAATCCCTAACAGAGAGATTGGAAATAGGAAGTGGCCACATTATTTGCAAATTTTGATCTCTGACATCCAATGAATAGGAATTCTTTGGACTATATATTTCCGAGAGTAAGTACAAAAGTGATGAATTTGCTTCCAAAGTTTGATAACCATGTGCGATTTTCGGCGGAAGAAGGAGACACATAGCCTCTTGCTGCGACAGTTCCACGCAAGCCCATTTTCCATGAGTATCTGATGTTGGTCGCAAATCTACAACGACATCAAAAATTCTTCCTGATAGGCAAGTGATTATTTTTGATTCCTCAAAGGGTGATGTCTGAAAATGTAAGCCTCGAACCGTTCCTCGTTTGTCATTCCTGGAAATTGCTACCGACTTTATGTCAATGCCGAAATCATTCAGAACGCCTGTTTCATAGAATTTTGAGAATTCTCCCCGAGCATCCAGAACTTTCTTATACGGAACATACTTAACGCCCTTAATTTCTGTAATACTTACTTGCGTGCTCATGGTTATTTCACCTCTGATATTTTTGGCACTGCTGTCCAAATCCGGATCGGCGAAATCTGATGGGCTCTAATGATTTTCGCTATTTCTTCTACGATATTCCATGGGAAGATAAAAATATCGGTAGGGGAACCACTAAAAACTTCAGATGGGGACAAAATAGGAATTGATTGAGATGGCATAAACCTCCCTTGCTTTTCGCCACCCCCATCGGCGATGCCTTTTATCCAACCCGGTTTAACGGCCGCCGCATTGATTAAAGTGCTTGCCTTTGCAGCGGCTCCATAACCATAGACGACGAGTCCCTTAGAATTTGCATCCGCTAGCCACGAGTTGAATGAGTTGAGTATTTCGTGGCAGTCATTTGAAAACAAAGACCAATTTGATTCTTCATAAATACCAGAAGCTTCTTCCATATTGATGGATATAGCCACGCGATCACTTACGGGATTTTGCTTAACACCCGTTTTTTGAAGCCAGTATCGGTTCGACCCGCCATGTGTAGCAATGGAATCGACATCGAGCAGTTCCAGCCCAGCTCTTGAAGCAAGTTCTCTAACAGAAGTTGAGGTCAAATAAGAAAAATGTTCATGGTAGATAGTATCGAAAAGTCTATTTTCAAACAGCCCAACCATGGAAGGATTTTCAATACTAATAAGCGTATTAGGTCCGCATAGTTCGGCCATACCAGAAATAAAATCTGTAATGTCAGGAACGTGGGCTAAAACGTTATTTGCCACAATTAATTTTGGGTAACCTTTTGAATTTAGAATTGAAGTCGCTATTTCAAGCCCAAAGAACTCCGAAATAGTTGGGATTCCCTTTTTAATAGCAAGAGCCGCCACGTTTGTTGCAGGTTCTACGCCAAGCACGTCGACTTTGGCATTCAGAAAGTGCTGAAGGAGGTACCCATCATTGCTGGCAATTTCGAGAACCCAGTCATTTTTTTCGAAAGCAATCCGCTTAAGAGTTTCTTCAACAAAATTACGAGAATGCTCTACGAAGCTAGTGCTAATCGAGGATAGATACCGATAATCGCTGAAAATCCTATTCGGAGTAACCACATCCTCAACTTGCCCCAGGCCACAGGACTTGCAGATTCTCAAATTTAATGGAAAGAACTCAGCCACCTGAGTCGGTTCAATCAATAACTCATTGGCGATAGGAAGATTCCCGAGGTCAAAACCTGAGAATAGTTCGCGACTATCGCAACCTCGGCAGAAGTCCTTGCCCCGTATTTCGACTTTGGCTTCAGGCATAACTCAGGACTTTCTAAACTTTCGAGCCAGGGGCGCGCTATCCGTCTCTTCTGACAAACGGGTACCTAGACCACCAGCCAGAATTATTACCTGCACGGCAACCTCACTTGCTAGACGTCAATGGTCGTGTTGAAGTGTACGCCACCGTGACTCATTCTCCCGATACCAATCGATGGTCCCTGCCAGCCCTTCGTCAAAACCAACTTGCGGACTGTAATCCAATTCACCTTAATTGTCGTAGAGTACTTTTTCAATGTCATCTGCACAGGCATCAAGAGGCAGCGCTCCACAATTCAACACCTTATCCCACCACGCCACAGTGGCTATAACAGCTTCTTTCGAGGACCATGTGGGTCTCCAGTCGAGAGTCTCGCGCGCAAAATTCGAATCCAGTTGCAGTTGCAAAGCCTCCATTGCAACTGGAATGATATTGCCTTGAAATGAATCAATTTTAACGGGGAAAGGCCATTGCGCAGCAGCCAAGTTTGCAACATCTATAACTTTCAGCGTTTCAGTATTAGGCCCAAAGTTAACTGCCTCGAACGAGTTCTCACCGAAAATTGAATTGAGTGCGAATAAATATCCAATCAGCGGATCCAAAACGTGTAACCAAGGCCGAGTACTATTTGGGTTACGTAATTTAGCCACCTCCCCGTTTGAAAATGCGCGAATTAATTCCGGCAGGATTCTGTCTTTAGCCAAATCACCTCCGCCAATAACATTACCAGCGCGAGCAGTTATGACTTTTGGCCCGCCAGCCACCTTGGCAATCTGTTGCCATGCGGTAACAACTGATTCGGCACCCACTTTGCTGGCACTGTAGGGATCTTTTCCCTCTAATGCATCAGCCTCTATGAACGGAATGCCAGAATTATTATTTTTATAGACCTTATCGGTGGTGACTACAACAATTGCTTGAACGCTGGGTGACCCAAATGCAGATTGGAGTACGTTGACCGTTCCCATTATGTTTACTTCAAAAGTATCTCTTGGTATTCGATATGATTCCAAAACTAATGACTGCGCTGCAAGATGTATTATTGCGGAAGGTTTTATTGTTTGGATGAAATTGTCAAGCTTGGCAAAGTCACGAATGTCGCCAAATATTTCTGGTATGCAACCAGACCTTGCACATCGATTAAATAGAGAATTTCTTTCGGGCGCAAGAGAATAACCTGCGACACTTAAATCCAGTTTTTCAAGAAGTAATGCTAGCCATGTTCCCTTAAAACCGGTATGTCCAGTGACAAGGATTGGGCCAGGCAAGTTTTTAAGATTGTCTAAATTGCACTTCTCCATGAATAAAGAATAGTCGCTCTTAATCGGAGGCAAAGTTGACTGAATTTGGATGTCGGGGAATAGAAGCAATTAACTAAGAAAACTTAAAGTGGCTTGGGCCGGGATCGAACCGGCGACCTAACGATTTTCAGTCGTTCGCTCTACCAACTGAGCTACCAAGCCATCCAAGGTTTCGCTAATGGTTTCCCTAAAAGAGAGTCCTGCATACAAATAAATTTGCGTGCAACACCAAAACCTTGCGACCCGGACGGGACTTGAACCCGCGACCTCCGCCGTGACAGGGCGGCGCGCTAACCAACTGCGCTACCGGGCCTTGAAATCGTCTTGGCATAAGTGGCTCTTATGTCACGATCAAAGCCGTTCTAAACATAAGCAAAAGCTTCCTTTTACTTATCCTTGCGTGCCCCCAACGGGATTCGAACCCGTGTTACCGCCGTGAAAGGGCGATGTCCTAGGCCCCTAGACGATGGGGACGTTTGAGCCTTGCAAATCGTACCCTCTCACGCGCAGGCTTCCAAATGCGGGGTAGATATTGGCCTTATAAACCCAAGAGTTTAGCTTGGCGCTCAAATTGAGGAATTGCAGTACGAACTTCTTCGAAAGTTCCCTTTGCGATGATTTGGCCGTTCTCAAGATAAATGACTTGATCTAGCTCTCGCACTGTTGCAATTCTATGAGCAATAACAATCAAAGTAACTTTATGTGCCAAGTTATGAATTGTTTCAGCCACTGCCTTTTCAGTTTCTGCATCGAGAGAACTTGTTGCCTCATCAAGAATAAGTAATTGAGGTTTGGAATATAGGGCACGTGCGATACCGAGCCTTTGGCGCTGCCCACCACTTAAACGGATTCCTCGTTCACCGATGAGCGTATCTAAGCCGTCAGGTGATTCTTTGAAAAGCGTTTCTAACTGCGCCATTCTCAAACATTCCCAAATGAAGTCGTCCTGAGAGCCGTTTGGCTCGCTTCCAATCGCAACATTCTCACGGACATTTCCATTAACAAATGCAACAACTTGTGGAACATATCCGATAGCACCTGCCCACATTTGTATTGCTGAGTATGGATCGACTCCACTGATGTCAACCGAACCTGATTTAGGTTCTAGAATTCCGAGAATTAAATCAACGAGAGTGGATTTTCCAGATCCGGTTTGGCCCACTATTGCCAGAGAACTCCCAGCAGGAATAGATAGTGATAAATTTTCAATTGCGAAATTTTCTCGACCACGGTAATTAAATTGTAGATTTTCAATTTTAACCGAGGGGTTAAATTTGGTTGTGGCAGGAAGAAGATCAGGGCGCTTTTTCTTTTCAGCTTCATCGTTTTTCATCGACTTGATAAGTCTAAATGCGATATCAGATGCGCCAGAGGAACTTTGAACTGCATTGGCTGCCGACTGAAGACGCAGTAAAGAAGGTAAAATACGGCTCCCCGCGGCTAAGAACATGATCAAAGTTGCAACAGCATTGTTCGTCGCACTTATGAAAACCTGCTGAATCCCAACGAGACAGGCGCCAATTATCAACGCTGATTCAAAAGTGTATTTAGGAATAAGCCCCATTACTTGCATGTTTGCAATGGAATTTGCCATTTTATTTCGGTAAATCACGAATTCTTCTACTACGGACGGTAACTTATTTAAGATAAAAAGTTCTTTATAAAGAGCCATGCCGTCTTGCAAGGTTTGAGTTCCTTTTATTGTTGAATCTGACAGAACTCGTGAATTCTGTCGCATCCAAGAACCGATCCGTTTTTGAGTTAAGAAAAATAGAAGTAGAAAATACGGTATAACTATTACTGCGAGTATTGGGTCAACTATAACAATGAATACAACCAATAAACCGAGCATGAATGCTTCTGCAAGAATGATTGAAGTAGGGCCAAGGATTTCTCCAATGTATAGTCCGCCAGATATTGAATACGTTGCCTCTTGGCTAGATATTCTATTCCTGACGTTGTGTGAGGAAGACATAAACCGCATGGCCATTGCCTTGGCAATCTCAGCGCTCCGATTCGCTAAGAATTGAAAGGTTTGCTTAAGAATTATCAAGGCAAGAATGCTTTTACCAACCATTAAAATTACGGTAATTGAAATGAGATATACCACCGTCCGACCCAAATCATCAACTGGAAACCCGAAAAGATTTAAGTAGTGCTTTAGCTTTTCTGGTAGAGACGAAATCCCCAGGTACGCACTGGCGCAGTAGCCAAAGATTCCAGTCACAGCAATGGCTAATAAATCAAGAAACCCGAGCCCCATCTGAATGGCGGTGAGCAATAGGAATTTATTTCGATTTCTAGGGTCAAGAAGTGCCAAAGTTCGTTTGATTTGTTTAACTAAAAGCACAATCCCATCTTACTGATTGGGATTGGATTGATTCAGATATTCAGGCTTGAAGAACTAGAAATTAGCCCCTTGACTGAGGCTAATCATTCTCCCTCGCCAAAATGCATAATCCCCGCCGTAAAGCAAGCGGGGATTATGGCAAAGCTCGTTTTACTTTAGAGAAGTTCCCACTGGACAGTTATTGAGACTGAGACATCATGCTCGCCTAAATCAATAGATGTCGCCCCGCCCCGATCAACCGCACCGAATTTGCTGTATATACCCTCTGGAACAACGTTTGATGGTGAGTAATTTTCAATCAAGTAATTTACTTGACCTAATTTAAGACCTAACAACTTGGCATAAGCCGCAGCCTTCGCTTTTGCTTTTGCAACAGCATTTGCACGGGCGGCGTTCGATGCAGAGGTTGCGTCAAGCACAAATGGCGAAACGCTATTTACTTGAATCAGGTTTTCACCAGCATCAACGACTGCATCGACTACATCTCCGGCGCTGGCTGCGTTTCGAATTGTGATGGTAAATGTTTGTGAAGCGCGGTATCCAATTAGAACACTTCCTCTATCTTGGGTGTAGTTATATTCAGGGTAAACCGAAACACTTTGCGAAGCGATATCTTTTGATTCGATTTTATTTGCTTTCAGCGCTGCGCGAACGGCGTTGGCAGTTATAGCAACTTTAGCGAGAGCTTCTTTGCTGGTTGCACTCATAAATGTAACTGTGGCGCTCATGCGCACTGCGTCAGGAACGGACTTCGCAATCCCTTCAGCGCTCAAAGTGATGTATCGCGCTACTGGTGTTGGAGGGGCGGCGTTTGCAGGCAGAGCCCACACTGCGCCTCCAACCAGCGCGATAGTTGCGAATACTGCGAGAACCTTGCGTGAGATATTAATTGTCATAACTCAATGATGGGCTATCCCCCTGATAATTGGCTTAATCAATACTGTGAATAGTGAGAGAATTAGCCCACCATGGGCCAGTCACAGTTTCTTTTTAATTGCACAACAGAAGCGATGGCGAGCGCTGCCGCTGCGATAAAGGCTGGCGTACTTGTTGTCTTTCCTACCGAAACTGTTTACGGGTTGGGGGCCGATGCCTGCAATTCCCAAGCCGTGGAGCGGATTTATGAAGTAAAGGGTCGTCCTGCCGAACATCCGTTGATTGTGCACATTGCATCGATGAGCGAAATGGGCAAATGGAGCGTTGATATTTCAACTTACGCTATTTCTCTTGCTCGCGATTTCTGGCCCGGCCCAATGACGCTAATCGTTAAGCGCTCGCCTATGGCGCTCGATTTCATTACAGGTGGGCAAGAAAGCGTTGGGCTGCGAGTTCCAAACCATGTAGTTGCACTTGCTCTACTCGATGCGTGTGCAAAAATTGGAGTGACGGGAATTGCAGCACCGAGCGCTAATCGTTTCGGCCAAGTTTCACCGACAACTGCATCCGCTGTTGTACAAGAGTTAGGTGCTTATTTATCACCTCAAGACTTGATTCTCGACGGTGGGCCATCTTTAGTTGGCATTGAATCCACCATTATCGATTGCACTGGAGATATTCCGCGCATATTGCGCCCCGGTGCGATTACGGTAGAAATGATTGAAGCATCGACTGGGTTGCAAGTAACAGAACCGCTTCTCACTTTGCCAATGGACTCAGTGATAGATAAAGAAATCCGCGTCAGCGGTTCGTTAGAGAGCCATTACGCACCTATTGCAAAAGTCATTCTCGGTGAAGTACCAATGGCTGGACAAGGTTTTATCGCACTTTCCGATTGGAGAACACCTGAGGGGGTTATTCGTTTGGCATCACCAAAAAATAGCGAGGAGTATGCTCGCGATTTATATGCTGCCCTTCGCAGAGCTGATGAACTTGGACTGCGTGAAGTGGTGGCGATACAACCAGTTGGCGTTGGAATCGAAGTTGCTATTCGTGATCGATTACAACGCGCATCGCATGGACGATAATTTGTGATAAAAGTGGTTATAGACTCGACTTCGCTCCCTATTTCTAACAAGAGCGTGGCATGAATCGCGGCAAGATTGAGTTTTTTAGCGAGCCCGGGTCTCGCGAAGGCGGAAATCATGGAAGGCTACGATTTAGAGGCGGAGGTAAGAACCTTTGATTTATATTATAGATAGTAGTCCTCATTTAAGCGAAGGTCATCATTGGGTTGTGGATCGAATTATTCGCCGCGCCCTCCGTGAATTGCAATTGGCATATGTGTTCATCAATCCATCTGCGAATCTTGCCAAGAGTGAGGATTTGATTTCCGAGAGCGATGAATATAGGTACATCCAAGTAGAGAATCATGATTCAATTATGAATGATGTTAGAAATTGGATACAGAATGATTTATGCAGGAAGGGCTTACTGAGCGCTGTGATTCTGATTCCATGGCTTCCTCAGTTTAACGAAACATCTTTGAAAGAACTCCTATTACTACAGGAAGTAATTGATCTTTCGATCGTCGGTATCACCATGCATTCTCTCGAGAGCATGCGTGGTGATACCACGGATGCCCAGTACCAATTTCAAGAATTGTTTGAACGAGAGAGTGCATTCAAAATTCTGTGGGTAGGTGATAATATACCTGATTCATTAACTTCGAAAGATTACATTCGGCAGTGGCCAGGATATGCAGAAAGCTTTCCAGCAAGAAAAAATGAAGGACGTTTGTCCATTGGTTTCTTTGGGATGCTTTCTGCAGAAAGAGGCCTAGGTGAAATGCTAATTCTTGCACTGTTTAACCCAAAATTATCGGTGATTATTCGTGGATACTCATTTAGGCGATTATTTGTGTGGAAACCTTCGAAGTATTCCTATTTACGATATTCTAATTGGCGGGAAAAAAGGTGTCTATCTTTATGTTTTGCTTTCATTTCAATTCTAATAAGTAATTTGCGATTTCTTCCTAATGTTTCCTTTAGTGATAAACCATTTGCGACCGAAGATGAGTTAAGCTACGCAATTTCGGAATGCTCAGCAGTTTTTTATTGCCCCAAACTCATTAGCGGTAGCGGAATTACTATGAAATGCCTTGCTGGCGGCACTCCTGTGGTATGGAATGGAATCGAAGGTTATGCAGTCGATGTGCTTCGAAATTCTTTCCCAGAGGGGTTCTTCCGTTATAGGGACCTTTTTGTGCCGAACAGAATAACTTCTAAAATTCTTTCATTTCAAGGTTTGACCCCTACCTCTCCCTATGATTGGCCTATGTTTGTTCGAGAAATCTCGGAACTTAGCCGTTTCTTGAAATGAATTCCCAGCTGTATGTTTTGATTCTCTCGCCACTATTTTCTGGGTGTGCCAGCGGCTAAGCAGTGATAAAAACCTGAGTTTCTATCCCTTCAATTTTCAACCTCTTGTAGATGTCAGGCATTAATTTTTTCATACAGTAAATTAGAAATTGTGGCGTAATTAAAGGTAAGATGATTTTGTGGATCAGAGCCAGCGCTTGGAATACGAAGCACTTCGTATTCGAATGGTGGAAGAGCGCATTATCGAACTTTACCCAAGTGACCTAATACAAAGTCCAATTCATTTGTCAATCGGTCAAGAGGCGGTCGCGGTAGGTGTTTGTGCGAATTTGAACCCTACGGATCTTGTTTTTATAACTTACAGAGGCCATGCATTTTATATTGCTAAAGGAGGGAAACTCCCCGAACTTTTTGCGGAATTAATGGGGAGAAGAGACGGAATTAGCCAAGGGAAGGCTGGCTCAATGCACCTCGCTTCACCAATATATGGCGTCATCGGAGCTTCGGCAGTGGTAGCGTCAACAATTTCTCACGCAGTAGGGGCCGCGCTAGCTTCCAAAATCAAATGCGAGACTGACAAGATTTTTGTTGCGAATTTTGGCGACGGGGCAATGGAACAGGGCGCCTTTTATGAATCTATGAATTTCGCTGCCTTACATAAACTTCCAGTGCTATTTCTGTGTGAGGATAATGGTCTTGCTGTTCATTCCAAGAAATCAGAGCGACAATCTTTTGATTTAGCAACTTTAGTACAAGCTTTCAATATTCCATTCTACGATTTAAACGAAGGGTTTGATCCAATGAAAGTATTTACAGTGTCAAAGTCAGCCGTAGGCACTGTGCGCTCTACACAATCCCCTGCATTTCTTAGAATTAAGACAATGCGATATATGGAACATGTAGGTCCTGGCGAAGACTTAGACATTGGGTTTCGACCTAGCGGAGAAATTGATCGCTGGAAGGCGAAAGATCCGATATCTAATAAGACCTTAATAAGTAAACACCGCGACCAAATTATTTTAGAAATCGATGCAGCAGTCAAATTTGCTCTTGATTCCCCTCTTCCAACTATCGAAGACCTTCTTACAGATGTCTACTAATAAGATCACGTATAGGGATGCACTTGCAATCTCTATGGAGCGGGCACTTGCCAACAATGCAAACGTAATAATACTTGGGCAAGGGGTTACCGACTTTAAAGGTTTATTCGGAACTACTATCGGACTTCATGAAAAATATCCAAATCGGGTTATTGAAGTACCGTTGGCCGAAGATTCTATTGCGGGAATCTGCATTGGCGCATCTCTAAATGGAATGTATCCGATAAATACACACATACGAGCTGATTTTGGACTTCTAGTTTTCAATCAGTTAATCAACCTCGCCGCAAAATATAGATACATGTTTGGCGGGCTCTTCGAAGTCCCTATGATGATGAGAATGATTATCGGAAGAAGCTGGGGTCAAGGAGCCCAGCATTCACAAAGTCTCCAGTCTTTGCTAGCACATATCCCTGGTCTGCGTGTTGTCATGCCATCGTCTCCAGCGGCGATTTTGGCTAGTTATGAATATGCAATTGAAAAATATCGTGGTCCAGTCGTTATGTTAGAACATAGATTGCTGTATGAGTTGGAATTTCAAGACGACGTGTTTATAAGCGATACTCCGTTGGACGGATCAAGATTGATTAGGGAAGGTTCCGATATTACTGTGGTTGCAACTTCTGTCATGGTTCTTGAAGCAAAAAGAGCGGCGGAATATTTGAGTCGATTCGGAATAATGATAGAAATAATTGACCTCCATTCTATTTCTCACCCTGATAAAGAAATGATTTTGAATAGTGTACGTAAAACAGGAAAGCTAGTAGTTGCAGACACATCTTGGAGTGCGTATGGGGTTGCTGCAGAAGTAAGCCGAATTATTAATGAAATCGACCCATCGATGCTTGCCGCGCCGGTGATAAATCTTGGAATGCAACCTGCTCCTTGTCCCACTTCGAAGTCTTTAGAGGATCTTTACTACCCAGATGTACATGATTTGGTAAATGCGGCAGCTACATTACATTTTAATTCTTTTGTTCATGATATTCCATTGCCAGAGAAACAATCTATGACTGATTTCTATAAGCATTTTAAAGGCCCATTTTGATGGTAGATATTTCTAGCGCCAATTATGAGATTGATTTACAACAAAAAGCTATCGAAATTAGAGGTGAAATAGCAACAGCCATTCATCGAGCTGGGAAGGGCCACATTGGTGGTGCCTATTCAATAGTTGAAATATTAGTTAGCCTCTACTACACAAACGTGCTGAGCCATCGTCCGGCTGAACCGCGCTGGCCAGATAGGGATCGGTTTATATTAAGTAAAGGTCATTCTGCGGTTGCTTTGTACGCTGTTTTGGCCGATTGTGGGTATTTTAGTAAGGAAGAATTGGCGCATTTGAATCAAGGTGGATTATTGGCTGAACACCCTCATCCCGGTGTTCCTGGAATAGAAATTTTATCAGGTTCGCTTGGTCACGGATTATCAATTGCTTCCGGTATGGCGTTAGCCGATAAGAATGACGCAAGAGCTCGAAAGACCTATGTTTTGATGGGTGACGGCGAGTGCTACGAAGGATCTGTTTGGGAAGCAGCGATTTTTGCTTCACACCATAGACTTAATAATTTGTGTGCAATTGTTGACCGTAATAAATTAATTACGCACGGTTCAACAGAAATAATAAATAGGTTAGAACCATTTGCAGATAAATGGCGAGCTTTCGGCTGGCGTGTTATTGAGACAGATGCGCATGTCTTCAAGCAGTTATCCAGTTGTTGGGGAAAGTTTTCTTCCATAGAAACGGAATTGCCAACAGTTGTTATAGCTGATTCCATTAAAGGCAAAGGTATCTCGTTTATGGAGAACAATGCGTCCTGGCATCACGGCGCAGTCACTTCAGAAATGCTTGCCAAAATTTACCTAGAACTTGGCCAGAAAGTTTCAAAGAAATGAAAATTGACATGCGAGATGCCTTTTTTAGTAGGCTAGTAGAACGAGCAAGCGCAGACCGAGATATAGTAATTTTGAGTGATGATCATGGCGCCTTTGCGCTCAACGACTTTGCATTACAGTTTCCAAAACAGTACATCAACATTGGTATAGCAGAGCAGAATATGATTGGCGTTGCTGCAGGATTAGCTCTGAGTGGCAAGAAAGTATTTGTCTATGGCATAACTCCATTTGTAAGTCTTCGCGTTCTCGAACATTTGATGTTGGATGTTGCTGCCATGCAATTACCAGTTAACATAATTAGTGTTGGGGTTGGGTTTACGTACAGCACTGATGGTCCAACCCATCACGGGTTGAATGATTTGGCAGCCGTTCGTAGTATCCCTGGTATTGGAATACTTAATTCGTCTGATCCCGAAAATACAGGTGAGTTCGTAGATTTAGTTTTACGAAGTGGTTCACCTCATTATATAAGAATTGAGAAAGAGGCCCTTGCCCCATTTGCAAAAGTTGAAAATTTTGATACAAGAATACAAGATGGCTTCTCAGTGTTAAGTTCATCGTCAGAGAAATTGCTTTTCGTTTCGACTGGGAGAATCAGTCATGACGTTAAAGTTGTCTGCGAGAGATTGGAAAAAGAATTTGGGATAGTTGCTGGGTTGATTGATGTACAAAGGATTAAACCTTTCCCTTCGGAGAAGATTTGCAACTTGATTTCACGAACGAACACGATTATTACTGTCGAAGAAGGCTATAGCTCCGGTCTGTATACATCAGTAGCTACGCTTGTCGCTGAATCTGGTTGTAAAGCCGCTATCCATGGCATTGATGTTCGCGAGGAATTTGTTTTTCATGGAAACTCTCGCGAAAAATTACTTGCCAAATATGGACTTGATGTAGACTCTATTTTTAATTCCACTCTTAATTTTATCAAGAAATAGATAAGAGGAAAAATTGTCAGCAATCGACCTGGGTACTCTTAATCAATTACTTGGTTTTGATGCCGTGCCCTATCTTACCAATTCAATGAAGAATATTTTAGGTTCGAAGGAATTGGAATATTGGAAACCCGATGCACCTAACCGCCAAAGAATTTTTGAGGAGTTAAAGGATAAGTTGAAGACTGACACTCAAAAAATTGGTTCGCCAGAAAGAGAGGAAAAATGGCAAAATGGCTGGAACTATAATTTAGAAAAATTTAGAGTTTCTCGCGAAATATCCGACCTCCAGCCGCAATATTATTCAGCGCCCGAAAAATCAATTTATACTGGTTCTTTAAAACGCGAAACCTATGTTTATAGGTTATTTGGCGAATTTATTGAGACCAATTCTCCAACTTTTGAAATTCGATTTGTAGAAATTTTCAGACGAGTAATTATTGAGAAGTTTTTCAAATATGCAACTAGTGTTGAAGAGATTGCTGAATTCGGGTGTGGTTCATGTTTAAATATTTTAGAAATTATGAAAATTTACCCACAGTCACAAATTCATGCTATTGATTTCGTCGAACCTCCACTGCAAATTGCCGAAATATTAGGAAATATGTATAAAGTTAACCTCAAAACTCACAAGATCGATATGAGATCTATGGATTCCGTGCCAACTGATTTTCGACCAGACATAATTTTTACCTTTGGTGCAATTGAGCAGTTGGGGGGTAGAACAGGTTCAGACGCGTGGTTTGAGTGGCTAGAAAAACAAACCGGTTCACTGGTGGTCTTAATCGAGCCAACCCTAGAGAATTACGATATATCTTCGGAAGTAGATCAGAGTGCAATCGCATTCCACTTAAAACGAGATTACTCAAGAGGTTTTCTTGCAAAACTAGAAGCCATCGAAGCTAAAGGTCGCTTGAAGTATATTTACAAAAAAAGGGTGCCTTTTGGATCACTTTTTATCGAGGGTTATGGTTTGACAGTTTTTAAGATTCTTTGATTAGATTGCATGATAACGTTTGGCTTTACGGCTCCGAGAATCATGTTTTTGGAAAAGAAATTGCTTTGAATTCTTATTAGAAAGGTCAAACGTCATGGAGTTTGGATTAAAAGGGAAAAAGGCCCTCATTACGGGAGGTTCTCATGGAATAGGCGGAGCCATTTCAGAATCGTTGGCAAGCGAAGGCGTTTCAGTTGCAATTTTATCACGGTCCATATCTCGACTAGAAGAGCAGAAGCGTGTGCTTGAGAATTATAATGTGGAAGTTATCACTTTTGAGTGTGATGTGTTGGATGAGAATCAAATCGATAGTGTTTGGAGAGAACTATCTTCTCATTGGGGTGGCATAGACATTCTGATTAACAATGTTGGGGGCGGCGGGAGGTGGGGTACGGAGGATATAGTTAATACTCCATTAGAAACCTGGAATGAAGTTTTACAGAAAAATTATGGAGTTGCACTGCAATTGACTAAGTTGGCTATTCCATACATGGAAAAGAACAAATGGGGAAGAGTTTTAACAATCACTTCCATCTATGGAACTCAAATTGGAGGTAGACCGTGGTTCAATGTAGCAAAAGTGGCTCAAACGACACTCATGAAGAGTTTCTCCCAGAAAAAAAAATTCGTTCGAGCCGGAATCACATTTAATGCTGTCGCGCCAGGGGCGATATATATTCCTGACACAGGCTGGGAGGCAATGAAAAGAGACTCGCTAGAAGAATATGAGACTTTTATTGAATCCCTACCACTCGGACGGATGGGGCTAACTGCTGAGGTTGCTAACCTTGTAACTTTTATCTGTTCGGAAAAGGCATCGCTAGTTAATGGCGCTTCCATCGTTATCGACGGTGGAGAAAGTAACACTCTAAACTAGGAGCCATCGAACCGACAGCACCGCCCTTGAAGTATATTTACAAAAAAAGTGCCTTTTGGATCACTTTTTATCGAGGGTTATGGTTTGACAGTTTTTAAGATTCTTTGAATCAATCTACGCGCGCATCTTGACATGATTCCTCGGGACCGATGAACACCAGTAATCCATATCCTGATGAGGGAAAAGAAATTGAAAGGCTTGGGAAGTTAATTTAAATTCGCGTAAGGTTCAGTATAATTTCCCGGATATGCACGATTAATTATCAATATTTTGGAGGTGACTATGGAATTCAATCGGCTTAATTTTCCAAAAATGGGACAAGGGTGCATGGGAATTGGGGGGCGTTTCAATAGGGATGAAACAAGTGACCAACTTCATATTAGAGCGCTAAGGTATGGAATAGATTTGGGACTTATCTTTTTGGATACTGCCGAGATTTATGCGGCAGGACACTCAGAAGAACTAGTGGGGAAAGCCATTAAAGGTTACAGAGATAAAGTAATAATTGGCACGAAGTTCTCGCCAGAACATAGCAAGTACAAAGACGTAATAGAAGCAGCAGAGAATTCGCTACAGAGGCTTGATACAAGTTACATTGATATCTATCAAATACATCGGCCCAACGAAAGCGTTTCTTTTGAGGAAACGCTTTCAGCATTGCTTATGCTGTTGAAACAAGGCAAGATTAGAAAGATTGGTGTTAGTAATTTTACTGCAAAGCAATTTCTCTTAGCGAATAGAATATTGAAAGATGTGGAGATCTTTAGCAATCAAGTTGAGTACAATCTTTTTGATAGACATATAGAAAATAACTTAATTCGCACCTGTAAAGATTTTAAGGCATTGATAATCGCATACAGCCCACTCGACCAAGGAAATTTGGCTTTCGGGAGTAAACAAAATTCAATACTAGAAGAGATTGCATTCAAGTATGAAAAATCTAAGGCACAGATAGCTTTAAGCTGGGTAGTATCTCAAGAAAATGTAGTGGCTATTCCAAAGTCAACGAATTTGATCCACCTTAAAGCAAATGCCGAGATTCTAAATTTTCAAATGGAAAAGGTTGATTTGGATCTAATATCTAATGCCTTCGATAGTAAACCCATCAGGATTAAGCCATGCCAAATTTATGTTTCAAAAAATGATTTGGGTGATAAAACTTACCTTGACTTGATCGAAGCTAAGAAGAATTCTTTCGCTTATTGTCCAAGCCCATTAGAACTTTCAGAGCAACTTCGGAATGATGAAGACATGAAACCACTCCGAGTCAAGGTGCTGGGAATTTCAAAGGGTGAAATGATGTACAGTTTGATCGGCGGGCAGTTAAGATACTGGGCATGGGTCATTGCTTTTGGTTCTGAAAAACCAGTGCTTTGTTTAATCAAGGAAGTTTTGTAGAAGAAGGAGGCGTTCTTGGATCAAGATAAATATGCAATTAAAACGTACATGAGTGACTTAGAAAAGAAGACTCATGCTCAACTTTCAGATGCATTCAAGCTAAGCCCCATACCATCGGATCAGCTTTTATCAAATATGGGTTTGTATCTCAATTCTAAGTCACTCTCTAGGTTGCTCTTTATGGACCATATATACAAACAAATTGTTGATGTGATGGGTGTCGTTATGGAATTCGGCACACGTTGGGGACCAAATACTGCACAGTTTTGCGCACTGCGCGGAATCTATGAACCATTTAATAGGCATCGTAAAGTTATAGGGTTTGACACATTTAGTGGTTTTCTAAATTTGGAACTTAAGGATGGATCTTCAGACATGATGAAGGTTGGTCATTTAACCACCCCGGAAGGATATAAATCATATCTTGAAGATATTTTGCGTTTGCAGGAAGAATGCAATCCCCTATCTCACATAAGAAAATTTGAGCTAGTCGAAGGAGACGCAACTAAGACTCTGCCAGACTATTTGCATAAAAACCCAGAAACTATAATAGCTTTAGCCTATTTTGATTTCGACCTCTATGCTCCGACGAAAATTTGCCTCGAAGCCATTAAAGATAGGTTGGTGAAGGGTAGTGTTGTTGCATTCGATGAATTAAATGATCCAGATTCACCCGGAGAGACACAAGCATTGATGGAGGTTTTTGGTCTTAATAATGTTCGGTTGAAACGACACCCATACACGTCCAGAACTTCTTACTTTGTTATGGAGTAAATAAGTGCATAGGGATTTTGAAAAGTTAGTAAAACGTGAATTTCAAGGGAAACACGTACTTATAACAGGTGGAACTGGCCTAATTGGCAGGGAGGTTTCTCGTATTTTGGCTGATGCCGGAGCAATAGTCCGAGTAGTATCACTTGATAGAGTTTCTATCGATGACCGCATAGAAAATATTTATGGAGACTTGACTAATTTTGATTTCTGTTTGAAGCAAACTGAGAACATAGATTATGTTTTTCACTTAGCTGGCATTAAAGGTTCGATAGAAGTTACGAAGAGCAAACCAGCAACATTTTTCGTCCCAATATTAATGTTTAATACAAATGTATTGGAGGCTTCGCGCAGAAATGGTGTTAAGAAACTTGTTTATACAAGTTCGATTGGAGCGTATCCAAGTGCTGAAGTATTTCTAGAGACAGATAGTCAAGTTGGTGAGCCACAGGATCTTTTCCCAGGCTGGGCAAAAAGAATGGCTGAATTACAAATTAAGTCTTATCAACAACAGTATGGACTCGATTGGGCAATAGTAAGACCATGCAATGTCTACGGCCCAGGAGATAATTTCGACCCTGACAATGCCATGGTCATTCCAAGCTTAATGATGCGAATATGGCAAGGTGAAAAGCCTCTACGCGTTTGGGGAGATGGAACCGCTGTTCGAGATTTTGCTTTTAGTAGAGATGTTGCGATTGGTACAATCAAAGCACTAATACATGGAACTCGCGGAGAATTTGTTAATCTTGGGAGTGGTACTGGCTATAGCATTAAAGAACTAGTGGAAACCTTGAAGGAGTTTATTGATTTTGAATATGAATTTGATACATCCAAGCCAGCAGGCTTCCCTCGAAGAGTGATGGATATTTCACGCGCGAGGGAGTGGATTGGATATGAACCAACTACGAGTTTAAGGCAGGGCCTAGAAGAAACCTGGGCATGGTTTCTTAAGAATAAGGATGAATACCTTCAAAAAATGAACTATTTCAAAGCGTAGTTACACTCTTTCTATATAATTGGGCGTATGCAAAAGGCTTTAATTACTGGAGTCTCTGGAATGGTGGGGTCTCACCTTTTAGATTACCTAGTCGAAAACACAAATTGGCAAATAGACGGTTTGATTCGATGGAGAAGTCCGCTTGACAATTTACAACAGCATATTGAAAGCGGGAAAACAAGAAGCCGAATTAATTTTCTATATGCAGACCTTCGCGACAGTCTTTCAATTGATGAGGCGATGAGAAAGTCTCAACCCGACTATGTCTTTCATCTGGCAGCTCAGAGTTTTCCTAAAACTAGTTTTAACGCACCATTCGACACGATAGATACCAATATTCAAGGGACGATGCGAGTATTGGAAGCAGTTAAGAAGTATTCTCCATCGGCAATTGTGCATGTTTGCTCTTCCTCTGAAGTTTACGGGCGCGTGCCGGCTTCTAAGTTGCCGATAGATGAAGAATGCTCTTTCCACCCCGCTTCACCATATGCAATCTCAAAGGTAGGTACTGATTTAATGGGCCGCTTTTACCATGAGGCATATGGAATTAATACTCAGACAACTCGAATGTTTACCCATACTGGACCACGCAGAGGCGATGTCTTTGCTGAATCTTCTTTTGCAAAACAGATTGCGCTAGCGGAGGCTGGATATGTCGAACCGATTATTCGAGTGGGAAACCTAAGAAGTCTACGTACCGTCGCTGATGTTAGAGATGCCGTACGAGCGTATTACATGTTGGTGACTGTTAATGTAATTCCTGGCTCCTATTACAATGTCGGCGGTGACTACACTGCTGAAGTTGGTGACATTCTTGATTTCTTGATTTCTTTGTCTCTCTTGTCTTCAGAACTAAAAGTGGAAATTGATGCCAGTCGGATGAGGCCAATCGATGCTGATCTTCAAGTTCCTAATACTTCGAAATTTAGAGAACACTCTGGCTGGAAGCCAGAGTACAGTTTTGAAGAAACCATGACAGATTTATTGAATTACTGGCGTGAGCAGGTTAGAGTAAAGGGAAATGCTTTTTTACCAAGGTAATTATAAAGCTGGTTGATGTTACTCTGACTTAAGACCGCTCCGAATATTGCCGTTCCCACAAATGAACACCGATTGGCGTAGAATGCTTAAATGTTAGAAATTATTCAAACAGAACTATCGGGCGTCTATAAAATAACCCCACCAACGATTTACAGAGACTTTCGTGGCGAATACATTGAAACTTACAACAGAACACTTTATCGTGCGTTAGAAGAAGTAGTTAATCAAGAATTAGATTTTATTCAGGATGATATCTCAGTGTCGCATAAGAATGTCTTACGTGGCATACACGGAGATCAAAAAACGTGGAAACTCATTTCATGCCTACAAGGCAGCTTTGACTTTGTGGTGGTGAATAACGACCCTGATTCTATGGAGTATAGAAGATGGCAAGTCTTCGATTTGTCAGACACGAATAATATGCAGATTCTTGTACCTCCAAAATTCGGAAACGGTCATCTAGTAACGTCCGCGCAGGCTATTTTCCATTACAAGCAAACAACAGAATATGACCTAGAAGGACAGTTCACAATTATTTGGAACGATCCAAACTTCGGAGTACAGTGGTCAATAGATGATCCAATACTTTCTCCAAGAGATTCTGGCAGTATATTGTGAAGGATTTTTTTAAAAATAAAAAAGTCTTAGTCGCAGGCTCTACTGGTTTCATTGGAACAAATCTCAGCGAAAAATTGATATTGCTTGGCGCAGACGTGCGTGGAACGGTTTACAAGAAATCGCCTAAACAATTAAATAGGGCAATCGAGTATATTGAATGTGATTTGACATTATTTGAGGATTGTTTGCGTGTAACGAAAAACATTGACTATGTTTTTATGGCAGCCGCGAACAGCTCGGGAGCTTCTGTAATGAAGAATACGCCTTTAGTGCATTTGACTCCTAATGTTGTAATGAATACTTATATGCTTGCGGCATCGCTTGAAAATAATATTACTAAGTTTTGTTTTATCAGTAGCAACACCGTTTATCCCCAACTTGATTATCCAGTCAAAGAAGAAGATGCCGGATATGAGTTTTTCGACAAATATTACATTGTTGGATGGATGAAAAGATTTTCAGAAATTATGTGTGGAATGTATTCAAACAATATTGAAAATTCACTAAATACTCTAATTGTACGCCCAGGAAACCTATACGGTCCTTTTGATAAGTATACTTTCAAGGAGTCTAAAGTTATAGCGGCACTAATACGCCGAGCTGTGGAAAAAGAGGATCCATTTACTGTCTGGGGCAACGGAATGGATATGAAAGATTTTCTATTTATAGATGATTTTGTAGAAGGCCTACTAATGTCATTCGCCAATAAGGAAAATCTCGGAATTGTAAATATAGCTTTTGGGCGCAGCGTAATTCTTAAGGATGTGATAAATCTTGTCTTGGAGTTATCTGGCTATAAGAATCCAAATGTTGAGTTTGACCTTTCCAAACCTGCCATGATTCCAAGCAGGTATATTGATATTTCCAAAGTAAAAGCTACAATTGGTTGGGAACCAAAAACATCACTGAGAGATGGAATTGATACCACGATAAAGTGGTATCAAAATTATTATTCTTCCCAGAATCCTGAAGGTGTCAACATTGTTAATATGTAGAACACCTCTTCGCGTATCCTTCTTTGGCGGAGGAACTGACTATCCAATTTGGTATGAGGAGCAAGGCGGAGCAGTTATAAGCACCACCATCAATAAGTACAGCTTCATTACTTTAAGAACACTTCCTCAGATTTTTGATTACAAGTACAAACTTAGATATTTTAGTACTGAAACGGTTAATGAAATATCCCAGATACAACATCCTTCTGTTCGCGAAAGCGCGCGAATGTTACAAATTGGCAAAAGTTTCGAGATGGTTCATACTGCTGATTTACCAGCAGGGACCGGTCTTGGTTCTAGCTCAACATTTACGGTTGGCATGCTTCACGCTTTTCATGCTTTTTCAAACTATATGCCTTCAAAGCGTGAGCTTGCCACCCAGGCGTTAATGGTTGAGCAGGATTTAAACTCAGAGGCTGTTGGATCGCAAGATCAGATAGCTGCCGCTTGGGGTGGCTTTAATCACATTATATTTAGTACGAACAGAACTTTCGAGGTTAATCCAATTACCATCTCACAAGAAAAATTAATTGAGTTTCAAAATAGTCTCTTATTATGTTTTACAGGTTTTGCACGCTCTGCTCAAAACGTAGCCCGCCATCAAATTAAGAGCACTCCAAACAAGTTCAATGAATTGCAGGAAATTGCGAAATTAACTGCTGAGGCGCTAAATATTCTAAATTCTAAAGACACATCTATAAATGAAATTGGAAAGTTATTGAACGAGACGTGGCGAATTAAGAAGAATCTAACACCACATATTTCCAACCCTAGTATAGAGAATATTTGCGAGATCGCGATGAGAAA
The DNA here is from genome assembly GCA_038905755.1 of Candidatus Planktophila sp. Lineage (GTDB taxonomy): Bacteria > Actinomycetota > Actinomycetes > Nanopelagicales > Nanopelagicaceae > Planktophila. The sequence continues at coordinate 26,070 of JBCKHR010000004.1, read as the reverse complement.
TGGTGCTCTTGGAGCGAAGTTACTAGGCGCTGGCGGCGGAGGTTTCTTGCTATTCTTCGCTGAACCTCAATTTCATCATAAGATAAGGAAAGCTTTGGATAAATTAGCATTTGTAGATTTTCGATTTGAAAATACAGGCTCAAAAATCATATATTTTTCTCACGAATAGAGGGCAGATGCAATCGCATATAACGGAGTTGATCGAATGGCTTCAAGAGCTGTCAAATAATGGGAGGACGCTTGCAAGAATAGAGACAGCAATTGAATGGATCGCAGAGTGTCTTCAATCCGCCAGCCCGCTATTGGTATGCGGTAATGGCGGTTCAGCTTCCGATGCGATGCATATCAGTGGCGAGCTTGTAGGACGATTTAAAAAGGATGGCACAGCATTAAATGTCATTTGTTTAAATACGAATGTTGTGGTGATGACAGCTTGGGCAAATGACTTCGAATATGGTACTATTTTTGCCCGTCAAGTTGAAGCTCATGCAGGCAAGGATTCAGTTTTTCTGGGAATCTCGACCAGCGGTGAATCAGCTAATATTATTAGAGCAACTGTCCGGGCAAAAGAACTCGGATTAAGAACCATATCTTTGACCGGTGGCTCGAATTCAAAACTTGCTGCACTTTCGGACTTAAATATTTCTACGCCGTCAATTGATACGCAATTCATTCAAGAATTACATTTACCTATTTATCATTACATCTGTCAACAAGTTGAAGTCTTGGTTAGAGAAAACTAACGAATCACACTCCGAAGCCCCCATTAGCGAGTATCTTAAAGAAATGAATTTGCCCATTCATAGCGATTTCATCCAACCTGTTTCCCCCAATAGCTGTTATTAGGGGTTGAATTAATGGTTTGTCAGTAAGCTCCAAGTAATGAATTTGTGGAATGAAGCCTAGAGATTGGAGTGTTTCATCACGGGTAGTGACTACGACACTTCCAGCGGCGCCAACTGACCAGAGAGGGAACTAAGTCGTGAGACACCACACCTTCGGGCGCACAAAACTAACTTGTTCTTGTCTTAGTATCTAGAATCATCCAATTACACGGCTCGGAGAGAGGCTGAAAACCAGCCTTTCGATAAACTTCGTGCGCATCCTTGGTCGCGAGAATCATCCGATAAACACCCATCGATCGAAGCTGATTGACGCTGGACTGCGCCAGCCAAGTTCCAAGCCCTTGTCCCCTGGCGGATTCCTCAACGAATACATCGCATAACCAAGCAAAGGTCGCTCGGTCGGTTACAAGGCGACAAAATGCCACCTGGCGCTTTTCCGAGTTATAGATTCCCAGAGATAGAGAGTTGGTGATCGATTCCTCCACAACTTCCACTGTTCTACTGAGCGCCCAGAACGCCTCCATGCTCAGCCACTCGTGCACCCTTTTTAGATCGAGTAAATGTGGGTCGCTACTCATCAGATAACCGTCTCGGGTCTCCTCGTAAATATCCATCCACAAAACTTAGTGCTAGGAAGTTGAAATTATCAAGTTACCGGACAATGAAGCTGCAACTCCAGTGCCCAGAGCTATCCCTCCAAGCGCACAAATATTTTTCGAGTTTACGCTCAAAATCAACGACCCAAGTGAGGAATACACGCCGAGGAACTCTGATCACCCTTGACACTACAAACTCGTGGCTGGGTTCATTAAATTACCTGCGATTCAAGACTTAGCAAGCGTTGCTGCATCAGACTCACTATTACTAACGCCTTTGAATAGTTTGTGTATTTTATGCTTAGCCAATTCCTGCGAGCGCTATCAAGCTAATACTAATCTGACTCGCCCAACCTTGAGTCCCAACCGAAATATTTCTCAGTCGCTGCAACCAATCCACGAAGATGAAATATTTTCAAAAATAATTTAGAAAAATTAAAAAAAAGTTTTCTTAAAAAAATCTGATCTTTTGGAACTCTAAGCGGATTTTCAAGGAAGTAACCTGGATTTGATTGAAGTTTACTGAGATTATTTTTAATTATATAGTAGCTCTTTATATACAATTCCAAACTCTTATTATCATTAAGCTGTTTCCAATAAATTGGATCTAATTCTTCAATCGTTTTCATCAAAGTATAAAAATACGAATATCGATTATAGGCAAATGATATTAATGCAATTTTGAAAAGTTGCGGACTAGAATAGTCTGTAAAAAGTTGAAATGTTCTATCCGTGTTAGAAAGTTGCTTTTTGTTAACAAGGTACTTAATGAATAAGGTTTCTGTAACTGTCGCGAAACCCAATCCTACCATTGGCCCTGGAAACCATTTCTGAAATCCAAAAAATTTAACAAACCTAAATGATTGTTTCTCTAAGAATGCTAATTGCTCATGAAACAAACCTTGCCTAGCATAAATTTCATAAAATTCAGATTCGGTTAAAACCGCTAGGATTTTGGATTTAAATGCTTCACTTGCCCCCTTCATGACTTCTAGTTCACACCCCTGTATGTCCATGGATAGCACGTCCGGTGGTGGAGCAATTTTTTCTTTAATTAAATAATCTGCGGAAGCCACTCTGACCAACTCCGTCTCTTTTAGTTCAGTATTTTGTGACCAAGTAAACATATTTTTATAAATCCCACCCCAATTTGAAAATCCTGGGTTGTCACTTGCAGTAAGGCTAGATGACTGAAGTAATGAAGAGCTTAATTCGAATGTGTTTAGGTAAAATTCTCGCGTCGTTGTATCGCCCGCGATGCCTGCTGATATTACATGTAAGTCGATATTAGCGGCTATTTGCCCTTCTGAAACAGATTCTACTCTTGACTCATCTGGACTTCTTATATCGAATAAATACAGTTTAAATTTTATCCCTGGTAATTTTAAAATACTATCTAAGGGACCACAATCGTGTCCGCCTCCCCCTACATGCCAGATAGTCATTTCCATTTTAAGCTACTCTCCTGGGGGTGGTTTCAAGCGGTCAGCGCAATAAGTTCACTCAGTTTCTCTACTGGTTTAAGGAATCCTAGCGTCTTTCGTGGGCGATCATTCAAGCTATCTTGAATTTGTCGTAGGTCGGCTCGCGAGTACTTCGAGAGGTCGGTGCTCTTGGGCATGTATTGGCGAAGCAGGCCGTTGGTGTTCTCGTTCGATCCTCGTTGCCAGGGTGAGTGGGGATCGCAGAAGTAGACCTGCACGCCGGTGGCAACGGTGAACTCCACGTGTCGAGCAAGTTCACTTCCCTGGTCCCAAGTGATGGTTTTGATCAATGAACTCGGTAAGGTCTTGATGGACTTTCGCATCGCTTGTTCGACCTCTGGTGCGCTGTGACCATTTGGTAAATGAAAGAGCAAAAGAAAGCGAGTCGTCCGCTCGACGAGCGTGCCCACCGCACTCACGCCACGAGCGCCAATGATTAAATCGCCTTCCCAGTGACCTGGCACGGCGCGGTCTGCGACCTCTGGCGGGCGCTCGGAGACGTTGATCATGTTGGCGATGCGACCGCTTTTCTTCACCCGTCCCTGTGACTGGCGCGTGGTGTGGCCATAACGCAAGCATCGAGCCAGTTCGCGGCGAAGTTCGCCTCTTCCCTGCACGTAGAGGGACTGGTAGATGGTCTCGTGACTAAGTTGCATGCGGGTCTCTTCCGGGAACTCTAACGTGAGGCGAGCTGCGATCTCCTCGGGCGACCAGAATTTAAGGAGATCTTCGGTAACTCGCGCTGCAAGTGGAGCATAGTTTAGTTTCTTCATCTTGGGTCGCTTTGCGCACTCACGAGCGCGAAGGTGTGCGGGCCAGATGCGATAGAGCGCTCGGCCACCGTTGACGCTCACCTCTCGCGACACAGTGGATGTCTGACGACCGAGTTGCAGAGCGATTGTACTCAGTGAGTCGCCACGACTGAGGCCCCGAAGAATCTCTTCGCGTTCCTCAATTGAGAGCCCACCGCGACGGGGAATCCACTCGAGGGGACGGGCCTCTCGACCCTGACCACGTAGCATCACATCAATGCCCGCATAGGTACAACCGATCTGCTTGGCGATGTTGCGCAGACTCATTTTTTCGGTGCGAAGTCGTCTCGCCAACGCTCGTTGTTCGATATTCAAATGGGCGGTTAATGGGACTCCTCTGGTTGGATTCTGCACCAGTAAAGCCTCCTAGAACGTTGCGCTCACCCCTGAACTCAAGGGGCGCTGCTATCAGTTTAGTTGACAGGTGTATGTAGTTTCACGCAACAAGTAACTCCTTGTCAACGACTTCATGTATTGCTTCATATTCAACCGGTGTCATCTTGTCTAAACTACGCTTGCGCCTTCTTCGGTGGTAGGTTCCTTCAATCCACGTAACGATTGCGGCTCGAAGCTCTTCTTGAGATTCCCACTTCTTTGAATCCAGAACGTTGTTTTGCAGAAGTGAGTGGAACGACTCTATTCGAGCGTTATCGCCAGCTGCACCTACTCTGCCTATAGAACCACGAAGGCGGGACTAAGCAAGAGCCAGAATAAAGGCAAAGTGTAATTCCCAATTCTAAAGCGGATCGACCCATATATTTCTAAATGGTAATTCTTTGATATTAGATTTCCTAAGATATCTAAGAATCAGAGTAAATGACATAAAAACAATCCTACATGAGGCTATTATAAAACTGTGAGAGTTCACTTTATTCGGCATGGTGAAAGCGTTTGGCACTCAAAGAACTTTTATTCAGGGATGTCAAATATTGAGCTTTCGAACCGAGGGAAAATTCAAGCGGAGCAGGTAACCAAGTGGGCTAACCTGAATCGTATATCTAAAATCTATTCATCGGCTCTTTCGCGAACAATTGAAACAGCAAAACCCACAGCCTCTCTGTTAGATTTCGATGTAATAATTGAGGATAGACTCAATGAAGTGAATTTCGGTGATATAGAAGGGCTTACTCCTACAGAATGGGAGACCCGTTTCCCAATCAACAGAAAACAGTTTATCGCTAACCCAGCAACCATAATGCTTCCAAATGGGGAGCGCGGAGTTGATGCCCTAGATAGGGCTAATGAATTCTTGGTTGAGTTAATAACAAAATTTAAGAATGAGGATGAAGAGGTATTAATTTTTTGCCACGGAACACTCCTGCGACTAATTTTATGCTTAGCGCTTGGAATCGACTTAAACGATTATCGCCGAATTTTCCCAACTATTTCAAATGGATTATGTACAACGGTGGACTTAATATATTCGGAGAGCAGTAAGAAAATATGCGGATCCATTTATTCTTTAAATTATCCTGGCCTGATTTCCAATCACCGAGCATAAGAGAAATCGAGAATCCCATGCCAGCGCCCAAGTCTCTCGAAAGCGGATATCAAGATTTAATCGTTAAATCGGATGAAAATATACGAAAGAAGTGGTGGCGATACAACCAGTTGGCGTTGGAATCGAAGTTGCTATTCGTGATCGCTTACAACGCGCATCGAATGGTCGTTAATTAGCTGGTTTTAGCGCCATGGGCAATGGGTGCTAAAGTTCGCAACGCATCAAGTGGGGCCTTTAGCTCAGTCGGTAGAGCAACGGACTTTTAATCCGTGGGTCGACGGTTCGAGCCCGTCAGGGCCCACCCATAATTTTGTATTACTTCGGCTGATCCTTTACTAATCATCTCCGCCTGATGCTTTACAGCTATTCGGCTGATGCTTTACAGCTATTTCGGCTGATGCTTGACACTATCTCTTATGATTACGGAGCTAAGTGTTATGGAACAACGTTACCAAGCAGTCTCAGCAGTTATTCACGATGGCCTTTCGGTCATCGAAGTTGCATCTCGTTTTGGCGTCTCACGCCAGACGATTCATTCCTGGTTACTTAAATATGAAGATAGTGGATTACCGGGATTGATCAATCACTCCCACAAACCGCGATCTTGTTCTCATCAGATTAGCGCAGAGATCGATGTGTTGATCTGTGAGATGCGTCGGCGCAATCCCATCTGGGGACCCAAGCGCATCGAATATGAATTAGCTAAGCGCAAAGTGGAGGCGATGCCGTCGCAATCTGCGATCTATCGCGCACTAAAACGCGCTGAGTTAATTGATCCTCATGCTAGAAAACGACGCGATGAGAAGTTTAAAAGATGGGAACGAGCAGCTCCGATGGAGCTCTGGCAATTCGATGTGGTGGGAGGTATCTATCTAGCCGATGGCAGTGAACTTAAATGTTTAACTGGAGTAGATGATCACTCCCGTTATTGCGTTTCTGCTGGGCTTATGCATCGCGCCAACTCAAAGAGCGTCTGTGATCACTTCTTAAGATCCCTCGGCCGCTATGGAATACCGCAAGAGATCCTGACCGATAATGGCAAGGTCTTTACTGGACGATTTGCACTGAGTTTCTTATGGAGCAAAGGTTCGAAAGCTTTAATCATGGGCAAGGCGAGCTGGATCGCTTTGTCGATCGCTATAACAGCCAACGTCCCCATCAAGGCATAGATATGGCAATTCCGAGGCAGCGCTTTCTGATCCCGGCTCCCACCATCAGCAGCGCTAGATCAAGTGCCGAGCCCGCCAGTACTGGGAGCTGGGTGGCCAGGCGCATCGGTGGCAACGGAGTCATCAGCATTGCCTGGCAGCAGATCTGCGTGGGACGCCATAAGGCAGGTCTAGATGTCGATGTTCTGGTCACAGATTCGATAATTCATATTTACTATAAAGAGGAATTGCTCAAGAGCACCCTTCGCAGCAATAGCAAGGAGGTGAGGAAAAGGCGCGCCTCGGTCGTGAGAAAGACCTCCTGAGCGTTTACAATTACGCACAGAAAGTGTCAAGCATCAACCGAAGAGAAAGTGTCAAGCATCAGGCGGAGTCCTACAGTAAATCTTTATTGCTAAGCATGCGAGCCGGAAGGAGTAGAAAATTGACTTCCATTAAGTTATCAATTGTTGCCACGGCGAAGCGCGTCGATAATTTTCGAGCCGTCTACGACTCGATCAAAACAGAACTCAGCTTTGAAGTCATTTTCGTCGGACCACTGCGACCCAAAGAAGAATTGCCTTCGAATTTTCATTTTATAGTTTCAAAAGTAAAACCAGCCCAGTGTGTTCAAATTGCTATTAATCAAGCTCTAGGAGAATATGTGATGATAATTGCTGATGATTTATTTTTCTCGCAACCTTATTCGATTGATAAGCTATATGCTTTGATTTGTAATTCAGATAATCCATTTCTGATTGCCTCCCATAGGTACAGCTTAAATGGAATTGATCAGACCGGAGTTATGTATTTTGATGCCAAAAACCCCCAGTCACTTTTAACGCCTGTTGCAGGTTTAATGAGAAAAGATTCAATTGAAGCGGTGGGAGGGATAGACCGTAATTTTATAGGAATCATGTATGAGGTGGACTTAACCCTAAGGTTTTACGAACAAGGGGGTGCCGTTATACTTGGAGGTGAATTCGTGAATGAAAATCATACGTTTCGGGGCAACTCGTTTCTTTGCGAAGATTGGTGGAGAGAGGATAGGCAGACACTTGAAAAACTTTGGTTCTTTGACAAGCAGTACAAACCTACGAGATTGAGAATGGTAGATGGTTATTCTCCGAAAGGATTGAAGTTCAAGTCACAAGGGCCTCGAGGAATTTGGAAAGGTGAAGGAGTTGCAATTTTCGAAGGTTGCTATAATTTTGTTTTCCGCTCAAAAGTCTTACTCCGAAGGTATTACAAGCGGGCCGTTGGGAAATTACATAAAATTATGAAACTTTGATATTCCATATAGAAAAATTATTAGAAGTTACTAATTACATTGAATTCATAATGTTTGGCTTTCGAGAGGTAGGTACGTTGTTGTTTTTAACGACTCCGAAGTCTTGTCTAGGTGGTTCAGGCGACGCCGGTTTATGTTGGCTCTAAGCATGATGGAAATTGATTACTATTGCGCATATGGATTTAGCTGTGCTCTATCTTGAGTGCTAATGTCATCTTAGTTGAGCCTAAATTCAGCAGTGGGGCCTTTAGCTCAGTTGGTTAGAGCCCGGAACTCATAATTCCGTCGTCGTCGGTTCGAGCCCGACCCGCCTCACGTGGTGATTATAAAACTGACGGAGATGCTTGACACTTTAGGTGGCCAGAAACTAGGAATAGTCATGAAAGTTCAATCAATTGATCGTCAGATTAGACACCGCTTGGCAGTCCTTCGACATGCTGATGAGATTTCCATGAATGTCGCGGCAACCTGTCGCCACTACGGAATCACCCGCCAGACCTTCTATACCTGGGAAAAACGCTACAAGTCAGAAGGTGAGGCGGGACTACGTGAGCGCTCTAAAGCTCTCAAGTTCTCACCTCGCGCCACTAACTCTGAAATTGTGGGAAAGATTATCTACCTGCGTCAGAACTATCATTTTGGTCCACAGAAGATCGCGATGTATTTAAAGCGCTATCACGATGTCACCATCAGTGACTCGGGAGTCTGGCGGATATTAAAGAAGTTTGAACTCAATCGCCTGCCTTCCTCCCAGCGCTATAAACGCCATGATCGCAAGTGGAAGCGTTATGAGAAGCAGCTACCGGGCCATCAGATTCAAATTGATGTGAAGTTTGTTGATGCCATCCAAGGCTCTGGTAGACGCAAGAAGTTCTACCAATTCACCGCTATCGATGATTGCACCCGGCTACGAGTACTAAAGCTCTACCCCCACTGCGATATGAAAACTGCAATTCAGTTCTATGACTACACTGCATCGCGGTTACCATTTAAGATTGAAAGAGTTCAAACCGATAATGGTTCTGAGTTCCAATCTGCCTTTCATCTGCATCTCTTGGATCAAGGCGTTGAACATCATTACATCCGCCCACGTACTCCAAGGCTCAATGGCAAGGTGGAACGAAGCCACCGCATTGATGCTGAAGAGTTCTATCGATTATTTGATGGCGTAATCATTGATGACACGCATCTATTTAATGACAAACTTCAAAAATGGGAGGATTACTACAACTACCATCGCCCTCATGGTGGACTCGGAGGACAGACCCCCTACGAGAGATTGAAAGAGAAAACCAACTCAACCAACCCAGACACCGTTGTTAAGGATGTCCGTCAGTTGCACAGGCACACCCTTAACGGTAATCTAATGTTAGATTATTGATGGAGAGAACTTGAATTTTATAACACCAAGCTTCTTAGTGTTTGCATTATTTACCTTAATTATCTACTGGGCCCTAAGCGATCGGTTCAGAACCCCAATACTTTTAGTTTCTTCATATGTATTTTATGCATTCTGGGATTGGCGCTTCACTTTTCTTCTCGCGCTGCTCACAGTGAGTAATTTCTGGCTGACCTCTAAGTTATATACGGTCGAATCAAAGGTAAGGAAGAAAAGGATTCTTATCGCCTGCTTATCAATTAACTTACTAGTGCTAGCGATGTTTAAGTACCTTGGATTCTTTAGAGACGGGTTAGTTCAACTTTTTGATTTATTTGGAATGAATTTCATCCTACCTACTACATCAATCCTCTTACCTTTAGGCCTTTCCTTTTTCATATTCCAAACTTCAAGTTATATCATTGATGTATTCAGAGGCAATTTAAAGCCAGAGAAGTCATTCGTTAGTTTTGCTACTTTCGTTGTCTACTTCCCCCACATGGCTGCTGGACCAATAATGCCTGCCAAGGTCCTAATCCCACAAATTTCCAGCCCAAAAGTTAAACCTGACTTTAACAAAGCTCAAAGTGCGATTTTTCTGATTGCAGTCGGACTTTTTCGTAAAATTGTTATCGCTGACACATTAGCTCCAATGGTGAACCGGATATTAGATAATCCGAGTAATTTTGATTGGAAATCTTTATTTCTAGCATCAATTGGATTCGGTCTCCAGATCTATGGTGATTTTGCAGGCTATTCGTCTATTGCACGAGGTGTGTCACGACTACTTGGTATTGAGATGATGGTCAACTTTAGACAGCCGTATCTTTCAACATCTATTACTGATTTCTGGCGCCGTTGGCATATTTCTTTATCTTCTTGGTTTAGAGATTATTTATATATTCCGCTTGGAGGAAATAAAAAGAGTAAGCGCCGAACATATATGAATCTCCTGATTGTAATGACAGTTGCAGGACTTTGGCACGGGGCTGCACTCGGGTTCATCTTCTGGGGACTGCTACATGGAATATTCTTGGCAGCAGACAAATTGATCTCGCCGTTACGAGTAAAAACAAGGTACTTCAAACAAGGTTGGTTGATATTTGGGTGGGTATTAACACAAGCATCTGTCTTGTTTGCGTGGGTTTTCTTCCGAAATCCGCAAATGTCAGAAGCATTCCACTTACTTTCTTCCATTGCTAACCGCGTGACAGGTACATTTGAAATAAGTGATGCGCTCTTGGTCGCAAGTGCCTTAGTTGTTTCATTTACATTGGATTTGGCTGAGAAACATTTCCAACCATCTATAATTAAGAGCCACGTTTTTATAAAAGGACTACTAGTTGGAGGATTACTAATAATTGCCCTAGTTTTAAAATCGAGTACAATCGTGCCGTTTATTTACTTTAGGTTCTGACATGTTGAAAAAAAGAATTTCATTTTTCTTAATTGGGATTATCTCCGCACTTATATTACTTGAATGTTCTGTTCGCGCCACTAGCCCTTTGCTTGGACCGCCACTTAGCGCATGGAACACAATGGAAGATGCTAAGAAACTTAAGTTCGAGGAGTTCAAACTAAAATATCACGATCCCCAATATGTATTTATGGGTGATTCAACAACTTTGATCGGATTCAACCCATCTGTCTTTGATGACAAAGCTGGATTGCCAGCCGGTGCCAGTTTTAATGCGGCAATGAATAGCTCAGACGTGAAAACTATGAGAGATTTTGCGCGTGCATACATTATTAGCGAGGTAAAACCAAGAAATTTAGTTCTGCTTTTTTCAAATACCAGCATGATTCAAGTTGCGAACTATAAAGCACAGGTTAGTGAAAAGAAGAATATCCTTAATTCCTTTTACTTATATAAGTACCGAAATACTGTAAGAGATCCAATGACCCTTAATACTCTTGTCAGAGTGTTGAGATATAGAGACAGCCGCCAAGGAATTGTGTATCGATGGGCTGACAAGCTAGATGATTTTGGTTATTCGAAGTATGAAACTACTAATGCTACTTACTCTGAATTTGGATGGAATCCTTCAAGGTCATCTACGCCGATTTCCAAAAAGTATATTGTTGACATTTCTAAGTTGAGGTATTTGGTAGAAATTCGTGATGCAACCAGAAAAGCTGGTGTGAATCTTATAATTGGCACAGTTCCACTTCTTGCGAGAAATGATGAATATAGAGGTTTAACACAATCAATTGCGAGAAAGTTAGGCGTTGGATTTATACAAGGAAATGATGCTGTGGGCCAGGGCAAGTATTTTCAAGATGGAATCCATTTGAATATTGAAGGTGTCAAGATTTTCTCAAAATTCCTGGCAAGAGAATTACCAAAAGTGGCAGGATGAAGCTTCCTTCAGCTTAGTAACTAATAAAAGTAGTAGCTATTTTTGAATTTAAGCTCGCGTCTAGATTGCGGAGTCGCGCTTGCGCTGCTTGCGAGTTTGCCTCTCCGAGCCAAGTTTTTGTCTCTGAGGTTTTTCCTTGAGCCAGCAAACCTTCAGCCGAAGCCCTACAGGCCCACTTTCATTTTTGTATTATTTCGCCTGATCCTTTACTAATGATCTCCGCCTGATCCTTGACGGTACTACTTGCAACTGGTTTGCTCTTAGCCCCACGACACTGACCCCTAGTAGTATGAATCCATGATTTATGACTCCATCGTGGATCTCATCGGCAACACGCCTCTGCTTAGATTGAACCGGATCGCACGCGGTCTCTCTGCGGACGTGGTTGTGAAAGTGGAGTATCTAAATCCCGGCGGTTCAGTGAAGGATCGAATTGCGGTCAAGATGGTCGATGCTGCTGAAGCCGCCGGCCTTATCAAACCTAGCGGAACAATCGTCGAACCGACGAGTGGCAATACCGGAGTTGGCCTGGCCCTCGTTGCCCAGAAACGCGGATACAAATGTGTTTTCGTCTGCCCTGACAAAGTTTCGATGGACAAGATCAATGTATTACGTGCGTATGGAGCCGAAGTTGTTATTTGTCCAACTGCAGTAGATCCTGAAGATCCTGCCTCTTACTATTCGGTTAGTGCGCGATTAACCAGCGAGATTCCAGGAGCTTGGAAGCCCGATCAATATTCAAATCCAAATAATCCACTCTCACATTACGAAACAACTGGTCCCGAAATTTGGAAGGACACCGATGGCGAAGTCACCCACTTTGTCGCAGGTGTCGGAACAGGTGGCACTATTTCGGGAATCGGAAAGTACTTGAAAGAAGTTAGTGGCCAAAAGGTGCGGATCATCGGTGCGGATCCCGAGGGCAGTGTCTATTCGGGTGGAACCGGAAGGCCATATTTGGTGGAAGGCGTTGGCGAAGATTTTTGGCCAACTGCTTTTGATCGTAGCGTCGTCGACGAAATTATCCCGGTGTCAGACGGTGACGCGTTCGCGATGACTCGCAGACTTGCGCAAGAAGAAGGGCTTCTGGTCGGAGGATCATGTGGGTTGGCCGTGGTCGCGGGAATCGAAGTCGCAAAACGTGCGAACCGAGGAGATCTGGTGGTAGTCCTGCTTCCCGATGGTGGCCGCGGATATCTAGGCAAAGTTTTCAATGACGATTGGATGCGAAAGTACGGTTTTCTTGGGGGAGATGGGCAAGAGACTGTGGGACGAGTCCTACAGCAAAAATCTGGCGATCTGCCTTCGTTCGTTCATGTACATCCCAATGAAACTATTCGCGAAGCAATCGACATCTTGCGCGAATTTAGCGTCTCGCAGATTCTAGTTGTTAAAGCCGAACCCCCGGTGATGGTCGCTGAAATCGTTGGTATGGTTGAAGAATCGGCGTTGCTGGAAGCAGTATTCACCGGCAAGGCCGTCCTTTCGGATCCGGTGAGTAAGCACATGAGTGCGCCACTCCCAATGATTGGGAGCAAAGAACCTGTCTCTGCAGCAGTTACTGCTTTTGAGACCGCAAGTGCACTGACGGTGCTTGACAATGGAAAACCAGTTGGCGTTATTACTCGGCAAGATCTACTCGGATATGTGGTCTCCTAAATGAATTTCGAGACTGCTGCGATTCACGCGGGCCAAGGCGCCGATCCAAGAACTGGCGCGGTTGTCCCGCCGATCTATCAAGTGTCGACCTTCAAACAAGATGGAGTTGGTGGATTACGCGCAGGCTACGAATACGCGCGTAGCGGTAACCCAACACGGACCGCCTTAGAAGAGTGTTTAGCGGCGTTGGAGAATGGCACACGGGCCTTCGCCACATCTTCTGGCCTTGCGGCTGAGGATCTCTTGCTGCGCACGGTCTTGCGCCCAGGCGATCACCTAATAGTCCCGATCGATGCATATGGCGGCTCCTATCGTCTTTTCGAGAAAGTACTAGCGCCATGGGGTGTGACAAATACTGCGGTAGATCAGAGCAATCTCGGCGCAGTGCGCGAGGCAATCATGCGAGGGAAGACAAAAATCATTTGGACCGAATCACCAACCAATCCGCTTCTCTCAATTTCTGATATCGCAGAGTTGGCGAAGATCGCCCACGATGCCAACGCGATATTGGTGGTCGACAACACCTTCGCGTCTCCTTACCTGCAGCAACCGCTCAAACTCGGTGCCGACGCAGTCGTGCATTCGACGACTAAATATCTGGGTGGACATAGTGATGTGGTCGGTGGTGCGATCGTTGTAAAGGATGACCAACTCGCCGACCAAATTGCCTACAACCACAACGCGATGGGACCGATCGCCGGCCCATTCGATGCTTGGTTAGTTCTGCGCGGCGCAAAGACCCTCGCCGTAAGAATGGATCGTCACTGCCAGAACGCCAGAGCCATCGTCGATTTCTTGGTAAGCCATGAACGAGTAAGCGAAGTCCTTTATCCAGGGCTAGTAACTCACCCGGGCCACGAAATCGCTAAACGCCAGATGCGAGATTTTGGCGGCATGGTCTCCTTCCGTGTTCGCGGCGGCATGGAAGCAGCACTCCAAGTCTGCAATCGCGCCGAACTTTTCACACTCGCTGAGTCACTGGGAGGTGTTGAATCTTTGATTGAACACCCAGCAAAAATGACGCATGCCTCCGTTGCCGGCAGCGCACTGGAAGTGCCCGATGACTTGATTCGGCTCTCAGTTGGCCTTGAGCACATAGACGACTTGATTGCAGATTTGGCAAGAGCGCTTAGTTAGGCGTTCTTGCTGTTGCCACTGGTTACCCCTTTCGATTGCGTGTTCAAAAAGGTTGCTGGAAAAAACCAAGTTGACGGTTCCGCTTTTGATTTTCTCTAAATTCCCCGCATCAACGGCGAGTAATAAAACCTAACAATAATTCGAGACTCCTGATTTTAATGCCAAATATCCGGTACACGAAATGGGAATTTTTTAATTTCATTGATCACCATCTCCCACTAAACGAAAACTCACTAGTAGAAGCACTGGAATTAAATAACTTCCGAGTGATCAGAGTGCACAAGCGATTCTTTCCTTATTCTACTCAAAATTTCAAGATGGTTATTTCTGAATTCTTAATAAAGTGCTACCTACTGCTACTACCATTTCTAAGACCATTTGCAAAACAGATGTATGTCGTTGCAACCCCAAGCCTTAGCAATTAACTGGATGATGCGCAATCACATTGTTAGCCCAACCGATATAACTAGTTCTTAGCCGAAAATACTAAAAGCAATAAGCAGAGAAAATTTCTTAATTAGCCGATGACTTCGAAGCGACATGATGCTAGATCAGGTTCTCTTTAATGGCTTCACGGAGCCAAGGAATCACTTCATCAAGCATTTTATCGAGAGTAGTTGTGGCTTCAAAACCTAAAACCTCTTTAGCTTTTTGGACAGACGGAATCCGCTTTTGTACGTCATGCTCGTAAGGATTATCAAAAACAACTTCGAATTTTTCGTCTTCGTTGACTTTCTTCCATATCAACTCTGCCAATTCAAGCACCGTGGTAGAGACGGCAGTGGATAAGTTGAAATCCTCATTCATGGCTCTTGGGTTACTCATTGCGGCAACTATGCCCTTAGCCAAGTCGCCGCCATATGTGTAATGACGAATCTGTTTTCCATCTCCGAGTAAATGCAGAGGCTTTTGACCTTTCAATATTTTTTGAACGATGTCGGGCACCACATGACTGAGCGCTAAGTCAATATTTCCTGACTTAATTTGAGCCCCGCCGACCGCCCTACTTTCACCAATTCCAACACAATTGAAAGGTCTGCAAATTGTGTAAGGCAACTTATATTGATCCCAAGCTGCCTTCGCAAAATATTCCACAGCTAACTTTTGAAAACCGTAACTCGACAAAGGTGGAGCAACTTTACGTTCATCCCCTTCTACGCTTGGCCAACGATCCGTACTTTCGTACACCATTGAACTAGAAAGATATGTCACCTTTTTTAAAAGCTTCCCAGCCTTTTGTGTAGAAATTGCGGCATCGCATAAGGCCGCAATAATTCGTTCATTCTTGGCTAGCAAGTCATACGCGTACTCATGGAAATAAGAAATACCGCCAATGAGTGCAGCTCCAGCGATGACATGGTCACAGTCAGCCATTAGTTCGGCGAGCAGTTGCACATCGGAGGCATCACCTATTACAAATTTATAGCGCTCTGACTCGTCAAATGAGCGACTCACTCTGCCGTATTTTGATAAGTTATCTAAGCCGATGACCTCATATCCTTGGTCAAGGAGTTCAGCGACTAGATATCCGCCGATGAACCCAGCTGATCCTGTAACCAAGACTTTTTCCACGGTGCCTACTTTCATTAATTTGAGCTATTAATTTTCTTTCCGAAAGAATAGAAAAACCACTTTAGATAACGTGGAAGCCATTTGCACAGTTGAAAATTTGAATTTCCTACCGAACGGTCGATCCATATTGTGGGCAATTCAGCAATAAACCTTCTACTTCTGTGTGCTTTGGCTGTGAGCTCTAATCCGACCTCAAAACCTTTCGAACTCTCAATCCCAACACTTCTTACAAAGTTCGTTGAGTAGGCTTTAAAAGAATTAGTAGCATCATGAGTACCCATGCCGGCAATCAGGCGAAGGATCCTGCTTGCATTCTTCGATAAGAATTTCTTAAAACGTGGACCACCAATTTGTTGGCCCCCGGGCATGTATCGAGAAGCACAAGCTACCGCACACCCTCTTTCGATTAGCAAAATCAAGTCATCTATGACTCTTGGGTCATCAGAACCATCTGCCATTGTAATTACAACCACATCAGTATTAACTGAATGAAAGCCATATCGAATCGCATTTGCAGGACCGCCATCCAGATTCGAAACGACGCACCGAACCGAGTGTATCGTTCTGGGAGTTCCCTCGACAGCGGAAATAGTGTTGTCTTTGGCATCGTCAACAACGATTACTATTTCGACAGGGATTTTGACTGATTCTTCAATTCGGTTTAGGAATACATTAATAAATGCTGCTTCATTTAGCGCAGGAACAACGATCGACGCACGGGGTTGACTCATACCGCTGAACCCAACCCACGCAAATTCCAAATATCATAAACTGGTTTATCGGTCACAAATTCAGAATAAATCTTATGAGGAGCAGCGATTATCAATACATCCGATTGCTTTAAAACGTCATCAAAGTCAATCAATTCTGTATCATTTTTTACATATGGGTCAGTAGTAAAAACTCCATCGGATTTAAACTGCAAGATACGTTTTAACTTATAGGCAAGACTCGATCGGTTATCGTCTGATTCACCCTTGAAGGCCATTCCCAAGATTCCAATCTTCAAGGCGCTCAAGTCATATTTTGACGCGAGCCTCTCCACTAAATAAAGGGGTAAGCCTTCATTTACCATCATGGCTGAATTGCCAAGGGCAAATGTATTATTTGAAAATGCAGACAACTGCATGGTGTCCTTAAATAGACAAGGGCCGGCTGCAAACCCAGCTCCGGGCAGATCGTCAGCCCTTGGATACTCAAAGCAAATGGCCTCACGAACATTTTCAAAATCAACGCCCGCATCGTTAGCCATCATCCAAAATTGATTCGCTGCAGCAAACTTTATATATCGCCAGGTATTTGTGAAGAGTTTTGCGAGCTCTGCTTCTTCAGGTGAAGTCCTAATAGTCTTTATCCCTAAACTTTCAAACAGTAAGGTCGCTCGATCTGCCGAATGTGAATCTCGGGCCCCAATTATTTGTGGCAAGGTTCGCAATTCTTTCATGGCATAACCTTCAGCAATTCTTTCAGGGCAAAAAACTACCTTGGATTTTTTCCCAAGAATATTGAGTTCCCGTTCGACACGAGCCGTAACTCCTGGAAAGACGGTACTGCGAAGGACTACCAACTGTTCGTCCCGCAATAAATTTGCAACTTCAGAGACTGAACGAACAACACTATTTGGGTCTGGATTAAGGTGACCATCCACTGGTGTACCAACGATAAAAATAACGATTTCTGCGCTCGATATCACAGACTTATCAAGGGAGGCAAAAAGTGACTTTCCTACATTGAGGTTTAGTGCCTCGTTAAGTTCTGGTTCCCAGAACGGAGCAATCCCATTATTGACTGAATCTACTGATCGTTCGTTAATATCAAATACCGTGACAATATGTCCAGCAGAAGCTAGTGATACCGATAGAGGGAGGCCCACGTGCCCGCAACCTCCTACCACTACAATTTGCATCTGTACTCCGTTTCACCTAAAAAAAGTTTATCTCTGATGGCGATAATAATGGGTCAAACAACAACGCTGTTGATAAAATCTTTTGATACTGCGATCTTCGAATACATCGAGATCTTCCACAACCGACAAAGACGACATTCCAGTCTGGCATATCGCACACCAATCGAATTCGAGTTATCCTACGAAAACCCATCCATCCCAGCCTGATCTTCACTATAAGTAGGTAACCAAACCGTAGGGCAGGTCATCTCCTTAGGGGCGATCGGATATATCCTTGTCGGTGGGATTGGGGGCCAAAACCCTCTGATTTATAATTATGCATTTTTTGCGTGTGTTTCACGGGCATTATAATTATGAGCCCAGATATTATTTTAAGATGTGGTCCCTAATCTCTCACTCTATTCGTGTTCGATATTCATACTTCGTTGCACCCGCGATGCTTGGATTTGCCTACATCCTTTATCTTGCTCTCAATTTGAGGTTCTTGAATGTTACTGATTCAGATTTCTTGACAGCCTTTCCTAACGGTAAAATAAGTAGACTCCTAGGTGTACAAGACCAATTGTTTAGGAATTCGTTGGCTGAAGCATGGATGGGGAATGGAGGGAATTGGAATTATGGTCCATTGCATGTATTTCTAACCATACCTTTACACTTTTTTCCAAGTATAAAAGCGGCAACGGATTTTCTCTTCTTTTTCCTTTTGGCTCTATATATTTTAGCAATTCAAATCTGCATTAAGCTTTATTCTGAATTCTACAATTTACGTGTCTCTTCTATTTTGATTTACCTTATATGTCTATTTAATTATCCCTTCCTGTCAGCGATACACCAGCGCAATTTAGAAATTATAGAATTGTTCATAGTTTCGCTAGCGATGCTTCTATGGCGTAGGAAAATGTACTTCCAATCGGGGATGCTTATCGGCCTCGCAGTTGGTATAAAGTTTCTTCCGGCGATTATCATTCTTTGTTTCATATTTTCACGACAAAAAAGGGCCTTACTTGGATTTGCTATCATGTTGATTCCTCAATTACTTTTTATACAATTTTACTTAGGTTGGCAAAATAGCTACACTCTAAATTTGTTGGTTAAAGGCAGTGGTGAACCCCCCCCTCTGAGGCAGGGACTTTTCGATGTATTGACGAGAATTTTTGGATCTACTCTTGGCCAAAATATGGTGATTCTAAGCCACATAATTCTCGTCCTAATGATATTCTTAGTTTCTATAGGGTTGCTGAACTATTTTAAGGTGAAAGAATTTTTGGAGCAATCCTGGGAAATATGGCCGACCATTTTGAGTTTAGGTGTTGTTTTGGCGCCCCACTCAAATAATTACTATTTTTGTTTATTGATGCCACTTATAATCCAGGGAAGATTTCTTGTAGAGAATCGAACATATTCTCAGAAGTTAATCTACGCAATCTCGCTTTTTTTGCTCTCTGCACCAATGCCACTAGCCATAATGTGGAGATTAGTTAACAATTTTGGACATGTAATCAACATCCATTCCCCCGATGCTACTCCCATGATTTCTTTGCTCAACAGAGTTTTGACCGCATCTCCTCTGTTTATTGGAGCTGTACTACTTCTAATTTTGACCCGGTGTGTTTGGAACCCCCGGACCTTGCAAGCCGAAACGATTAATGAGGACACGAAATCATGAAAGATGAGAAAATCACCGTGCAGGTCTATTGATATAAAAAGTTTGGCTGATTGGGAGCAAAGAACCTGTCTCTGCAGCAGTTACTGCTTTTGAGACCGCAAGTGCACTGACGGTGCTTGACAATGGAAAACCAGTTGGCGTTATTACTCGGCAAGATCTACTCGGATATGTGGTCTCCTAAATGAATTTCGAGACTGCTGCGATTCACGCGGGCCAAGGCGCCGATCCAAGAACTGGCGCGGTTGTCCCGCCGATCTATCAAGTGTCGACCTTCAAACAAGATGGAGTTGGTGGATTACGCGCAGGCTACGAATACGCGCGTAGCGGTAACCCAACACGGACCGCCTTAGAAGAGTGTTTAGCGGCGTTGGAGAATGGCACACGGGCCTTCGCCACATCTTCTGGCCTTGCGGCTGAGGATCTCTTGCTGCGCACGGTCTTGCGCCCAGGCGATCACCTAATAGTCCCGATCGATGCATATGGCGGCTCCTATCGTCTTTTCGAGAAAGTACTAGCGCCATGGGGTGTGACAAATACTGCGGTAGATCAGAGCAATCTCGGCGCAGTGCGCGAGGCAATCATGCGAGGGAAGACAAAAATCATTTGGACCGAATCACCAACCAATCCGCTTCTCTCAATTTCTGATATCGCAGAGTTGGCGAAGATCGCCCACGATGCCAACGCGATATTGGTGGTCGACAACACCTTCGCGTCTCCTTACCTGCAGCAACCGCTCAAACTCGGTGCCGACGCAGTCGTGCATTCGACGACTAAATATCTGGGTGGACATAGTGATGTGGTCGGTGGTGCGATCGTTGTAAAGGATGACCAACTCGCCGACCAAATTGCCTACAACCACAACGCGATGGGACCGATCGCCGGCCCATTCGATGCTTGGTTAGTTCTGCGCGGCGCAAAGACCCTCGCCGTAAGAATGGATCGTCACTGCCAGAACGCCAGAGGGATCGTCGATTTCTTGGTAAGCCATGAACGAGTAAGCGAAGTCCTTTATCCAGGGCTGGTAACTCACCCGGGCCACGAAATCGCTAAACGCCAGATGCGAGATTTTGGCGGCATGGTCTCCTTCCGTGTTCGCGGCGGCATGGAAGCAGCACTCCAAGTCTGCAATCGCGCCGAACTTTTCACACTCGCTGAGTCACTGGGAGGTGTTGAATCTTTGATTGAACACCCAGCAAAAATGACGCATGCCTCCGTTGCCGGCAGCGCACTGGAAGTGCCCGATGACTTGATTCGGCTCTCAGTTGGCCTTGAGCACATAGACGACTTGATTGCAGATTTGGCAAGAGCGCTTAGTTAGGCGTTCTTGCTGTTGCCACTGGTTACCCCTTTCGATTGCGCCGACACAAACCCCTAACGACTCACAAATAATGATCAAATCTAAAATAATTGTTCGGTATTGGCACGCAGAATCTCAAGGACGGTCTTCCGCTAGGAGGTTGAGGATTACACGAACCACTACCTCCTTTTGCGACGCCTCACTTCGGCGACTAGCAATGCGAGTGCAACAAGTGCTGTGTCCGAGACTCAATGGTTGGGTAGAGCGCCTGCCCATCCCAAGTCTGTTCAATGCCCAGCAAAATTCCTTCAAGGATGTCGCTTCGCTCTTGACCGAATAATCCCGGTTTTTCGCCTCGGGAGATAATGTCCTCTCGCATCGCCCTGCATCAAGTATTGGTTGAGGGTTTTAGTCGCCCATTTGCGAAACTGGGTTCCACGGCCCGAACTGACGCGGTATCCAATAGCAAGAATCGCGTCAAGGTTGTAGTAGGTGACCTTGAAGCCGCCTCGAGCAGCTGCTTCTTCCACGCGGTGATCTGCGTGGGATGCACCTCGTAGATCTGAGCCAGTTCAGCGATGGACTTCTCACCCTTTAAAGTCTCCAAGGCCGCCTTGGCCTTAAAGTCCGGCTTGAATTTGTTTCTTCTTCCTTGCGCTTATACCTCCAGGATGCGTCAGTCCTCACATCTTAAGAAACCGTCCAATATTCGGGGTCCACTTCAGGCTAATAGCACTACCCCTGGCACTGGTCCGGCTTCCGGCTCCAAAGTTGGTGGTGGTCAAGCAACAGGGGGCGCACCCAAGCGATTCCAACGCAAATCTGGATCATCAGGACCCGCTTAAGTAATATTTTTCTGCATCGCCATAGAGATTTGTCTTGCAAACCCTGATTATTTCAGTGCAGGTAGTTAAGATTTAGCAACAGCGAAGGGGTTTTAAGGTTTATGGTTCTTTCGAAGTCTGGTTTGTTAAGAATTACCAAAAACAATCTCCCATTAATCCTATTGGTAGCTTTGCATTTATCTTTTTCAACTTTCTTAGGGCGCTTATTTGCTTTTGCACCAGATGAAGGTGGATACCTATGGGCCTTCAATAATATTTACACATGGCCAGCAAGTACTGGTGCTCAGTCAGGAAGTGGTTGGATTGCGGCCCCCACTACGTTTTTATGGGTTGCTTACGCTCCAGCAAAACTTCTTAATCTTCTTGGACTTTCGGACATTCTTTCGATTCGCTTCTTGGCTATAGGGATGAGTGCCGCAAGTTTTTATTTATTAATGAATCTTGCAAAAAAATCCAATGTTGCCAGTAGATATTCACGCCTTACTCTGATTGGTGCTTTTTTTATTCCATCAATTTTTTTATGGACTTCGGTCGGGCTTAGAGAATCATTTATTTTATTCTCAATAACCTTATTTCTTACAGGATTTTTTCAACTACAAGCAGGTAAAGGCTGGGTCGCTTGGCTATCAATAATTATTGGTTCCTATACTTTAATTTCGACAAAAAATTATCTTTGGATTTTGCTAGTAGCGTCTCTGCTTGTTTTATATGTACTCTCTATAAAAATTCTGGGCCTAAGAAAAAATGGCTGGAAACTACTTGTTGCTGGTTTCCTTTTGCCATCTTTATTATTTGGCCTTACGACCTCAGCCTACGCGTTACAATTTACGTTTGAATCTATTTTTAACATTGATATAACCTCAATAAGAGAGCGATCCGGAGATTCCATCACTCAAGTCCTAGTTGATATACCAACAGGCACAGGAACAGGAACAAAACAACTATTAACTTTTCACGGCGATTCAACCCTTATTAGTTTGCACTTCTATCTTTTAAATAACCCAGACGCGGCTTTTAGTAAAGGAATGAGCTTTATAGGCTGGAATAAAAAAATTGATAAAATCTGGCAATCGAAAGTTGAAGCTGGATTAGTAGAATTAGCGCAATTAAATAAACCGACGAAACCAGAGTCAGGTTTGTACGCGCACATCTTGAAGCCGGGTAAGATATCTAATCCTATAACTATGATTAAATCGTCGTTTTTTTTCTTGTTTGGACCATTCCCGTTTCAAAGCGGCATGGGTGTTTCCTTAGATATTATTTCGCTAGAATCTCCTTTGTGGTGGCTGTTCTATGCCGGCGTTATTTATCAATGCACACGTATCCGCACTAGAAAAATTTTTCATGACCCAGTTTTTGTATTCTCCACAATCTTCTTTTTCGTTCTCGTCGCCGTTAGTTCGTTAGTCGAAGTCAATCTTGGAACATTATTTCGACATCGTTTAATAATATTAATTCCGTTAATTATGATTTATATTCAAGCAAGGATTTATTCGAAACCTGCAATCCAAGACGATAAAATTTCCAATTAAATAATTCGTACCACCATTAAATTATCCGTAGCCGGTAATTGATGGCGATAAAATCTACGCGTAAAGTGGCTTGGGCCGGGATCGAACCGGCGACCTAACGATTTTCAGTCGTTCGCTCGTACCAACTGAGCTACCAAGCCCTCCAAGGTTCCAATATCGCGTTGTTGCGCGGTTACCACTTTCGCAGAGACCGAACACCACACAAATAAATTTGCGTGCAACAACCGAGGTCGTTGCCATGACCGTTTGAAACCAAGGTGCACTGGCCTGGTCAGGAGTTTCTGGAAGTCTTCCCTCGTCATACGCCTCTAACATTCGCCAGGTACGGGCATAATGTTGGATAACATCCAGCACCGCCGAGCCTTCAGCTGTTAGGGCTTCGGTTCTATGTAGGGTGGATGAGAGTAGCGCGACAACCTGGTCGAACTCGACCACTCTGGCTAGTAGGCGCTTCCCATTGAGCGCATCGCCCTGCATCAAGTATTGGTTGAGGGTTTTAGTCGCCCATTTGCGAAACTGGGTTCCACGGCCCGAACTGACGCGGTATCCAATAGCAAGAATCGCGTCAAGGTTGTAGTAGGTGACACTGCGGGCGATGGTTCGCCCACCCTCCTCTTGAACTGTTGCATTTTCTGCAACAGTTGCCTCTCGATCGAGTTCCCCGCTGCCGAATACCGCCTTGAGATGTCGAGAGATTACGGACTTGTCACGCTCGAACAAGGACGAGATCTGGTTAAGAGATAACCACACGGTGTCGCCGCTGACGATGACCTCAACACATGCCGCCCCATCAGGGGATTCGTAGACAACAATCTCACCGTTTGGGTCCACCAACAAGGGTCAAAGCCAAGGCCAGTGGGGGGTTGGGTGGGTAGATAGGGAACAAAAGGTGGTGGGGGGTTGCCTATTTGCGGGCGGAGGGGCGGTAGGTGAATTCAAGTGTTCGATTTTCGAACACCTCGAGATTAAGGTGTTGTTAGCGACGTGCGCGCCAGTACTTGAGCCGCCTTTATCGACGGTTCGAGCCCGTCAGGCCCACCCATAATTTCGCACTCTCGCCTCCCAAGATTCCTTAGCACATGTAAGTAGGCTGAGGTTTAGATAGACGCGCACTTTTACGGTCTATTAATAGTTATTCTCGAGCGCATAAACGCATCGAGCGAATGAAAAGGCGGGCTGATTATTATGCGAATCCAAACTCATGTTAAGAAAATTGGAAGCGTCCTAGCTCTTACATTGGCATTTTCGTTAGCCTCTACCAGCTCAGCCTCTGCGGCGGTGCTACCTACTTTGTCGACCTTCTCTCCAATATCAACAACTTGGGGCGTTGGGGTAGTTGCTTTAAGCCCCCCAACTTCAAATTCGACCGGCACTTGGAGTTATGTTTCAAGCAATACCAACGTTGCCACCATCGTTGGCAGTTTTGCGACAATACAGAATATTGGAACGACAACAATTACTGCTACTCAAAGCGCTATAACAGGTTACTTATCGATTTCCGTAAGCGCAATCATGACGGTGGGACCAGCGGCTCCAACTTTGGGAACTTTTGCTTCAATCAATTCTCAAGTTTCAGATACACCACTTACTTTGATACCACCTACTAGTAACTCGGCTGGTGCATGGACCTTTATTTCATTAAATACCAATCTTGCCTCTATTTCAGGGGATAAAGTTTTATTAAAAGCAGGCGGAGTAGTAGTAATTATCGCAACGCAAAGCGCAAACTGGAATTGGGATACTGCTAGCGTTGCAACAAATATCACTATCGCTGGTCCAACTCCGAGTTTAGGAGCTTGGCCAAATTTAGTAATCGCACTTGGTTCATCCGCACCGTTTACGATTACCCCTCCAACTTCAAATTCAGCTGGTGCTTGGACTTACACAATTGATGCTCCAGATTTAGCAACACTTCTGGGCAACGTGTTGACCCCAAAGAACGTTGGAACCATTTCCTTAACAGGTATTCAGGCGGCAACTTCTAATTTTGGTCTAGGAATTATTCGCAGGAGCGTTACCATCACTGGAAACGCACCAACGTTGGGTGAGTTTAAGAATTTCGTATATACCTTAAAAATGCTGGAAATAAACGCGATCACGCTGGTGGCGCCTACATCTAACTCTGCCGGTGCATGGGTTTTTTCTTCTTCAGATCCAGCTATTTTGCGAATTGAAGGAGATAAGGCAATCGCAAGCAAAGTCGGATCAGTAACTCTGACCGCAGTCCAAAGTTTTTACGGTAATTATGCTCAATCAAATCCATTGGTTACCACAGTACAAATTCTTGGCGCACTTCCTATTACAAGTTCACTAGAACCGCTAAGCGCAGTTTTTGGTGCTGGAGCCATTACTCTGAAAGCACCTGCGTCAACTTCGGCAGGGGCTTGGACATTTGCATCTTCAAATAACGCTGTTGCAACTATTGAGGCAAATATTCTTACGATAAAAGGCGCAGGCTCTTCCACAATTAAAGCAACGCAAGCTGCTGATTGGAACTGGGGAGAAAAATCCAATGAATTTATTCTCACTGTTGGTAAAGCAATTCCAAGCGTGGCTACTTTGCTAGGGGCAACTTTAATATTGAAAAGCGCTCCAAGTATTCTTACTAATCCAACTTCAAATTCAACAGGTGAATGGATTTATACTTCTTCAAATCCCGCAGTTGTTAAAGTAGTTGGAAAAACGATTGAAGCAGTGGCAGCCGGCACGAGCATAATTACTGGAAAGCAATTAAGTTCAATAAACTTCATTGAATCGGTAGAAGTTTCTGCTGAATTTAAAGTTATTGAAAATCCAACAATTGTTAAGCCAGCCGCGATGGTCGTTAAATTTGGCGATCCTGCCTTTACCATTACCGCACCAACTTCTACCTCAACCGGTGCTTGGAGTTATGAATCAACAAATCCGCTAGTAGTAACAATTGCAGATGGTAAAGCCACAATAGTTGGCGCCGGAAGTGCGGTGATTCAAGCAACCCAAGCTGGCATCGGTAACTTCACAGCCATAACAGTCGAGCTTGCAGTTGTAGTTGAACCAGCAAC